>ONID01000153.1 GCA_900317765.1 uncultured Eubacteriales bacterium
TTTCTTTTACGAGTCCGTTCGTGCCGTAGGCGTAGCTGTATACAGAGTCTTCTTCATATCCCGAACCGGAATATGTTTCATGGAAGGTAAACTTTGTCAGCCTGTCGTTTTCATATTCATATTTTCCGACGGCTTCACGCCCTGTTTCGGTTGCTAAGCCGGAAAGTCCCATCTCGTTCATATTGTATATTGTGTATTTGCGGCTTACCAGATGTCCGTCAGCGTCATATTCATAAAGATCCTCGCTGTCAAGCTTACCGTCGGCATTGTAACGCTTCTCGGAGAGTTTAGGATATTCCATCTCCGGCTGTGTCACGGCTTTCGTAGTCTTTCCGCAGGAGGCCGCGCAGAGGGTCATTGCCGCTATTGCCAGCGCCAGCGCTTTTTTGAAGAAATTTGTTTTCATTCTGTCTGCCCTTTTCTCAATCTGCTTCAGCGATTCAGAAATTCATGAAACATCCTTTCGTCGTTATCAAAATACAGTACCGCCAACCGCTGTTCTTCCTGTTGGTCTTGCGATATGCCGTATTTCACGCCTTTGGGTATCTTATCGCCGTATTCATAGGTGTGCTTTGTGTTCAGCTTCCGGTCTCCGTCATCGGTCAGCGTGTAAAGCGTCACGGTGCCGCAGTTGCCGTTTGCGTCGTAATTGGAAAATTCCTTTTTTCTGTCTCTCAAGTGAAGAAATTCGTTTTCGCACTCGTCATGGAACGTCATGCGAATCAGCTTGCCGTCTGCGTCATATTCGCACCTCTCCTGCTGTACATAGCCGAACGCATCGGTTTCATCACAGCCGGCGTAGGTGCCGTCTTCGTTGTAAAAAAAGACCCATGATTCCGGATTGTCAATATTTCTCTGTCGGGCTATGACGCGGGATCGGTCATCATATTCCACACTGTAAAGGATTTCATCAACGCGACTGCCTATTACGCATCTGGTCGATCGTGAGGTCACACGTCCCTTGTCATCGTATTGGTATTCATCGTACATAGCCTGACCGTCGTCATAGTGGCTTCTGCTCCAGAGCAGCTTGCCGTTTGCATCGTACAGATCATCTTTCCAATAATGAATCTGACCGCCGTCAACATTATCCTGACTGGAACTCAGCCTCGACAGATAACCACCGGTCAGTTTGTCGTCACAATAGGCAAGGGTCGATCGCCTGACAAAGCTGTCGGTTTTTACCAGTGCCGATTCGTCAATGACCTCTGTTCTCTCCTTCATATGGAAGGTTTCACTCACATTTTCATACGCGATTTTCCGTCCTCTGTCGTCATATTCATAGGTCGTGGTCCATCTGTCATAGTTCCATTGTTTGCTTTCATTGTCCCAAACCGAATAGTCGTTGACTTCCTTGACCATTCTGCCGTTTTCGTCATAGCTGTATTGGGTACTGTCCGAACAGTTGAGTTTTCCGTCAGGTACATTGTAAATTCGTTTATTCAGCAGATAACCCTCGGACGAATATTCATACTCGTAATAGCACGACAGTTCTCCGTTCTTGTCAAAACATAACTCCTTGGTGACAGGGGAATAATATTTTTCCTCCGCGCTTTGCAAATCGGAGGCGGTATCGCTTTCGCTTACAGCCGAATCTCCGATTTTGTGACGGCATGAAGCAACTGCCGCCAGCATTACAGCCGCCAATGTCAGCGCAAGCGTTCTTTGGAAGATTTTTGCTTTTTTCATTTGGCATTCCTCCTTTTATTCCACACGACCTATCTGATACCAGCCGTTACTCAGCTTTACAATGCCAGCATTCTTGCCCATATAACCCTCTATATCGGACTTGCTGGGGGTGTCATGAGTGGAATAAACAATAGCATAATATCCATCCTCGCCGACAAAGATCATATCTTCCTCATTGATGAAAAAGACCGATGTCAAATAGGTAGGGCTGCATTCATGGAACGCCAAGACAACAGTATTAATCGCTTTCTTTTCATCTTCATTCAACTCAAAATGTTTAACCCTAGTTCCTTCCAGAATACGCTCGTAGACTCCGGCAGATGAAACGCCATCATTTACATCAATCAACAAGCACTGTATCTCAGTGTTCATGATGTCAGATTGATGTTGCCTATACAAATTAACAACAATTTCAAAATCTCCTTGCATTTTTGAAAAGTCGTCAAATTTAGATGCGCTTTTGAGGGAGACATAATAGTTCTGGAATTGATTTATACACCAATAGCGATAACCGTAATATCCGCCAATAGACAGAAGTCCTATGCCAAACAATAAAATGACAATCCAAAGAATTGTTTTCTTGAAAACATCTGTTTTTTTCATTTGCAAATACTCCTTTTTTTCAACATTTTTATCATAACAATTGTAAATTCTATAACTGAAAATGCTACAAATAAAACAATAATCACAAGATGAAAATAATACGCGCCGCTTTTATCAACAATGATACTTTCATTTCCGTCTGTATCATTTTTTATTATCTTTGAAGTTTTTAATTGATATGTATGACTTCCTGCTTCTCTCTGCGTTTCCCATAGAATTTTATGGCTGTATGTGTTGTTTGCCGGCGTATTGAGAACCTTCTTTTTATCTAAAACATTAGCCTTTCTGTCAAGCAATATAAGATAATCGCTTCTGACGGAATAGACAATGATATTATCACCGTCCCATTCAACCCCTATCGTTCCGAAATCCATCAAAGAATATCCATATTGGAATTGACCAAGTGAATTGTACACACACACTTTCTTTTCTGTTGATATTGTGTTAAACGCTACCACTATTTCGCCGTTCTCATTTACATCATAGTTGTCAATTCTTCCGTTGCAGTCGGAGGATAATAGTTTCAGCTTTATCCTTGATGAAAACGCTTCCAAATCCGGGTTGTCATAACCTTCCACTTCAAAACCGGTTTTCATTTCTATATGGGTATCATTTTTACTTGAACCAAAAGCTACAAAAGAATTCGTAATAGCGAAGATAAACAATACGATGACTACGACACATTTCTTTACATTCATAACGAACACTCCCTTATCGCCGTGTCAAACAGAAAAATGATCCCAATGCCACATAAGCCTCTCGCTCTGCCATAATGGGAGCGTATTCACAAGAGAATAGGAGTTTGTTTCATATTCACACAGCATATAGATATATTTTCCATCCGTGTATTTTTCGACAGGAACCCGAAGCAGCGTGCCGTCATCAGTATATTCGCCGCACACATCGATAGCTTCATATCCCGTCGGCAGAGTGATTCTCTTGATCGGTTGGTTATCTGTCAGAGAGATGATATAGAAATGCTTTCCGTTTTCCAAAGAGAATAGTTCGGTTTCGTCAGGCTTTACATCACCGGTGTAGAGATAATGATATCCGCTGTACCTGTTAATCTCGTTTCCCGTGGCACGGTCGCAAATAATGACGCTTCCTCCGGTGAATTTGACAATAAAGCGTGTCGTGGTAACTATACAGGAAAACTTACTTGCCTCAGCATTAATGACTCTTTCCCACTTTCCGCCATTTGGACAGGTGAATTCTTTTCTGCTCTCGGCGTATTCTTTACCGTTTTCAGTTGGCTTGCTCATTTTTTCTCCTTTCCTGATCTGAGAAATGATAACATTTTTATTATAAGCTAAATATATTTTACAAAAAATTAACCGTGGGTTATTGTTCTGCATCATAATAATAAAATAATACTTAGTTTAACTAAAATCAATACAATAACTGTAAATTTATTTTTCAGGTGGTGGAAATAGCGTCTGTTTCTGACATTGAAGGCTAATCATTGCACACTTTTAAGTGACAATTTTGTCACCGTGTTATTCACCGTAATGTCATTTTCGGGAGGTAGAATGGTAGTAACATGAATAAACAGGAGGAATCAGCACGCATGGAATTATTACGGTGTGAACATCTTACCAAAATATACGGAGCGGGAGAAACCCAAGTGACCGCGCTCAGCGATGTATCCTTTTCGGTGGAAAAGGGCGAATTTGTCTCGGTCATAGGTCCGTCGGGAAGCGGCAAGTCAACCCTGCTGCATATTCTGGGAGGTGTAGACAAACCTACGTCCGGCAAGGTATTTATTGACGGCACAGATATGCACGCGCTGAAAGAAGATCAACTCGCCGTATTCCGCCGCCGACAGATCGGCTTGGTCTATCAGTTCTACAACCTCATGCCGGTACTCAACGTAGAGGAAAACATCGC
>ONID01000157.1 GCA_900317765.1 uncultured Eubacteriales bacterium
AAAATATTATACACCAATCAACGCAAAAAGTAAATATATTCAGGAAAAATAATTAGCAAATAATTTATAAATAGTTTTAGATTAGTTTTACGTTGACAGATTAGGAATACTATGCTATGATTTATTGCAGAATCATTTATTTTCGGGAGTGATACAAATTATGAAAAAAATGAAAAAACGAAGATTCACCGCCTTCCTGCTGACATTTATTTTGCTGACGGCAAGCCTTGCCGCCTGCCATACAAAGAAAAAACAGGAAGAAATGGAAGAGAAGACTCTTTCCGACGACCTTTACAGCTATCAGGTTTCGATTGACGGACACGTCTATTCACTGCCCTGTCCCGTGAGCGAATTTGAGGAGCATGGATGGGCGATATACAACGACAGCGACCCGGCGGTGGAATTCCTTGCCTCCGGCGAAACGAATGAACAGTGTTACCTGAAAAAAGGCAAAGAGAGAATTCCTGTCGATCTCTACAACGCTCACGCGGAAAAAGCTCCGCTGTCGTATAGCACGGTCGTAATGATGCGGATTCACGCGAGCGACGGAATTGAAACCATCCTACCCGGAGGACTGTCGCTGTATTTTGACACGACGGAGGAAAAAATCTATAGCGCCTACGGAGAGCCTGTCGAAAGGGTCGAAAGCACCAATACCGTTCAATACGATTATAACAAGTCCTACAACAAAATGATTGAGTTCCGTCTGTTTATTCCCGGCAAGACAAACCCCTACTCAAACAATTACTTTTACATCGCCAATAGAGAAGTCCCTGACGATCAGGCTATACTCTACCGCTCCAAAGTCGGAAAGGTCGCTATAGCGGATGAGCTGGAAAGCTGTCAGGTCTGCGTCGACGGTCATGTATTTACCGACCCCTTTAGCTTTGAAGAATGGGAGGAAAACGGCTGGCTTTTCGTGGGGCATGATCTTGACCGGCTCCTTGCGCCGAATGACATTCATAATATGACGGAGTTTAACAAGGGCGATATGACTATTCAGCTTGGACTGCGCAATACGTCGGAAGAAGAACGGCTTCCCAGAAACTGCGCTATTACGACCGTGAAGCTGGAACTGCTTTTCGGGGTCAACTATTATATTCTTCCCGGGAATTTCTTCTTTGACCGGTTTACCACAATTCAGGATATTATCGACCAGTACGGTCAGCCCGACGAATCGACTGAATGGAAGAACTACATCGGGATGACCTATTTATCCAAAACCGGCAGTCAGAACAGCATTGAATTTGTGATAGCAAGAGTGGACAGTGGCAAATCTCCCCTGTATTCCTCCGTCAATCTCAAGCGCAACGTGGAATGAATGATCTGAATTCTTTTCTTTATTCTCATAAGCCATCACCCTGTTAAAACATATCGTAAAGATCGTCCGTATCCACGGTATCATAGTACAGATATTCGTTCGCTATGCCAAGATCAAAATTATGCTGCACCGGCGAGACTCTCTCCTGATCGGCGCGAAGTCCGGAGGTGCCGTATTTCACGCCGGAGGGTATCGCTTCGCCGTAAGCGCGTATGACCTTGCGGAAGACATCATCCTTGTGCTTCCCGTTCATGACGCGCATGGACAGCGTCTGATAATCGCCGTTTTCATCGGGATCGGAATAGGTGGTTTCTATATTCTGGAGCCAGTCCTGCTCTTCGTCCCAGCCAGTATGGATAAATTCCTTGACCGCCGAGCCGTCCTCGCCGTAAACCACTGTTTCGTCGCAGCCAGCACCGCCGTCGAAGCCGCGCTGACGCCTGATCAGACGGCCGCTGTCGTCATACGAGCAGCGTATCTCAAATTTGAACGGCCCGTCAATAATATCGCTGTCCGCGTCGATTGTTTTCCTTACAATGTGCGAATTTTTATTGTATTCAACGGTAATGGAGCTGTAGGCAATCTCCGTTCCGTCAAGAAGGGTCTGAATATGAGCCAACACAGGGCGACCCTTGTCATCGTATTCATAACGCGCGGTGTAAACTGCCTTTGACTCATCTGAATAAGGCTTGGTTTTGGTCCGGGAAAGGAGCTTGCCCTCCGCGTCATATTCCATTTTCACGGTTTCTCCGTTGTAACAGGCATTATCCCCCGAAAAGGTGAAGGTGTCAAGGGATGTCCAGCCGCCGGTTTCCGGATTATCGGTGATGACGGCCTCCGAAGTGGTGATGTCCTCGGAGTCCTGCGTCATATTATCGTCATTGAAGCCCTTCAACGGGGCATTGACCGTATAGTCCTTTATGATTTCCTTCGTCCTGATTCTTCGCCCCTTGTCGTCATACGCATAGGTCGCGGTGTACTTTCTGTAGTGAAGCCCCTTGCTGCCGTCGTCAAAGTGGAACCCGTTGTATTCCTCCACCAGCCGTCCGGCTTTGTCGTAGCGGTAGGTACTGACGTCTGTCTCGCCAAACAGATAGGAAGAGTTATATTCGGGCGAATAATTCTCTCCGCCGGCAAAGTCGCGTACATAATAGTAACTCCATGTCCGCTCATAGAGCAGATACCCCTCCGGCGAATATTCGTACTCGGTTCGGCTGATCAGTTCGCCATTGCCGTTATAGCTACATTCCTCAAGCAGAGGATAAACCATGGCGGAGGCCGCCGTTTTTCCCATTTTTCCGGAGGAAACGAATATACCCAGTAACACGGACAAAACAACAGTTGCGGCAAGCAGAACTATTCCGCTTCTTCTTTTTTCGTTATTAACAATATTTTCGAGTCGTTCCTTCATCTTATGGATACTTCCATGTGAAAAGCAAGTCGAAACAGGTACAAAGCCTTTCTCACGCTCCATTGATGTGAGTATGGAGTCCGCATACGCTTTTCGCTGCACGGAATCCGCATTCCGCAGGACGTCCGCATCGCAGCAGAGTTCGATGTCCGCGTTTGCTTCACGCACCATCAGGTACACAAAGGGATTAAACCAGTGCAGCGCGTTTACCGCTGTTAGTAACACTTTAAAAGCTATATCGTGGCGTTTGCAATGGGTCAGTTCATGCCGAACGATCATATTGAATTCGTCGCGCGGTATGACCAGCACAGGGCGGAATATTCCGAGAATCATGGGTGAATTGACTTTTCGGTTGACGATCACGGGCATTGTCCGACGCAGTCCGATTGCATGGCTTGTGCTGACAACAAACTCATGGATGCTGTTGTTTTCACATTCCCTTCCGTCCACAAAAATCCCGCGCCGGAAGGCATAGTACACACAAAGCTGATAGGTCGAAAAAACACAAAATCCAACGCACCACACAATTGCCGCGATATCCGTTACATTCACAATGGCAGCGGGTTGAGCATCCATTATTTCTTCGGTACCGTCAATAGAATACGGAGGTTCGCTGACAGACTGCTCCTGTTCCTGTTCCTGCGACTGGGACAGCACTGTGTCCGGCTGGCTGCCGATGTGAGCTTGAGGTTGAATCGGTTGTTCCTGCGTATGAACCTGCTGTCGTGAAGACAAATCCGGCATAATGGAAAAGCCGTTTACTGCAGGCAGATTGATGGGTATCATCAGACGAACTGCCAGCAGCAGCCAAATATAATATTTCCATTTCGCCCCGTAGCGTCGGTTAATTCTTCGGGAAGCAAGACACAACGGAAGAATCAGGAACGATGTGGCAATGGACACTTCTAACAAACGAAGTAATGTATCATTCAACATGGTTATTCCTTTCTTTCCAACTCATCCAGAAACGCGCGAAGTTCGGCAATGTCTTTTGCGTCAAGCTCTTGACAGTCATACAGACTGGCAACCAGCCGCTTGACGGAGCCGCCGTACAGTTTGCGGATAAATGACGTTCCTTCCGAAGCACGGTATTCCTCCGCCGTGATCACAGCCGTATAGTAATTGGTTCTCGTGGAGCGGTCGCAATACACAAATCCCTTTTCCGTCAGCCGCGCAAGCGTCGCCATGAGGGTGGACAAAGCCCATTTTCGGGTAGGTCTGATTTTTTCCAGAATATACCCCGACGTCAGCGGCTCCGATGAATCCCATAACACCTCCATGATTTCCAGTTCCGCGTCTCCCAGTTTTTTGATGTTCATTCTATTTCCTTCTTTCATGATTTGTTGGCAGTTGATTATTAGATGCTAATAACATTATACCCATGTATAATGTTATGTCAAGAGAAAAATATATTATTTTCTGAGATTACGCGGGATTTTACGATTTTTTTACAAAAGGTTCATTGTTGCTTTACTGGTTGCTTCTCTCAATGATTTTGCCCTTATCCATTCTGATGACAGTATCGCAAAGGAAATCCACGTCCTCTTTGGAATGACTGGCGAGAGTATGGTCTTGCCCTGACCTTTCAGTTTGAGAAGAAGCTGCCGCATTTCCTCCACGCCTGATATATCTGAAAGAAATCATGATGTTTGATCACCTCCCGAAAAGGTTTTCACTTTTTTACCGTTTTTTGGGCGCGTTGGTTGCATATTATTAAAAAACATGTGACCAACGTAGCTTTTTTGTTGTGTATAATAGTGAAAGGCCTTTCAAATTAAATGCTCCAAGGGAGGTGGCAAAATGGAAGACAGTCAGATCGTGGCTTTGTTTTTCTCACGCTCAGAAAGAGCCATATCCGCTGCCGCTGAAAAATACGAAAAATACTGCCGCAGCATTGCGTTTGGTATTCTGAATGACGACGTCGAGAGCGAAGAATGTGTCAACGATGTACTTTTGAAGGCTTGGGAGAGCATTCCTCCGAAAAAGCCTTCCAATCTATCCGGATATCTTGCCAAGCTCACACGCAATCACGCCATCAATTCGGTCAGATGCGCGGCAAATGGAACAATCTGCTCTGACGGGCTTGCTGAATGAATTTCTCGCTTCACTGCCGGTTGACACGCGCCGTATATTCATGCGGCGGTATTGGTATCTCAGTCCGGTCAAGGAGATTGCGTCTGATTTCGGAATCAGTGAGAGCAAGGTGAAAATGCAGCTTTTGAGAGCAAGAAAAAAATTAAAAACAAAGCTGGAAAGGGAGGGCTTTGAATGAATAAAAACAGGAAGAGCTATGAGATTCTCAATGCGCTTGGAAATGTGGACAGCCAATTCATTGAAGAAGCCAATGTGCGCGGTGCAACGGGTAAAAAACCGCTTGGAATGCGCCGCAAGATTGCCGCCGTGCTGCTGGCCGCGACCGTAGCCGCTGCGGGTTTGGGAGCGGCAGTATCGGCCGGCCGGTTAAACAAGAGCTTCGGGCAGCTCTTTCATTCGCTGTCAGAGGAGAACTATGAGAGCGCGTTGTTTGATATCAACCAGACTGCCGCCGACAACGGTGTAACCGTCACGCTGATGCAGGGATTGTGTGACGGAAGGGCATTGTATGTGACGGAAAAGATTGAATTTGCCCCTGATGTGCTTGTGTTGACAGACGAAATGTTTGAGGGTGATCGTCCCTTCGGCTGGATTATCGACGACGCAATTGACGTGGATAAATCTCGTTCGCTGTCTGACAAAGATAAGGCTGTGGTTTCGGAATCCGGCGGCATTTTTCAAGTGATCGAGCATGACGAACACAGCGTGACCGTGCTGCTGATCTATGGCGGAGAGGGTATTTCCCATACTGAAAGCGGATTTTTTGATGAAAACTCGTTATTTACCATATCTCAAACCGATCTTTTACAATGTCTCTCTGAAAACATCATAACGTGCCACTTTGATTTTACTTTTAATGTAAAACATTCCTCGCCATGCTTTTATACCCTGCCGGAGGAAATATATCAGGTTGATTACTATGCGGAGCCATTGGATCAAACGCTGGCAGACGTGGGCATCAATCCGTGGTTCATTTACTTCTCGGCAGGCGCGGGGACAGGCAAGATTCTTGATACCAGTCTACAGAGCGACAGCCAGCCTTCGCTGGAAATCACTATGAACGACGGAACAGTTTATACCGAAAGAAACGGAATCAGGGTTTTCAACGACTATTTTGGCAAGGACTACGACCAGAACAACTTTATGCCGTGCTGTTTTGATACGCCGATAGATATCAAAGAAATAAAATCCATCAAAATTTATGGTCACGAGCTTAAATCCGGTGTGGTAAAGCCCGGAAAAGAGCGCGTCATGGCGGAAGATAAAGGCAAAATGAACCTGCCGGCCAATTATCCTGTGCAGTTTTCCGATGAATTTACAGCGATAGATCTGGTTGATTATGAGGGAAGCTCCGGACGTCTTGCCTACCGGCTGCTCAAAGCGGATTTGTATGACAACGTTTACGCAACCGGCGCGAAAAAATATACCATCAATTATCAGGGACTTGAAGATTTCAGATTTGATACAGTCAAGTATGATAATGCCGGACACGCGGTCAAGACCGGGTATGATGATGTGATCAACGCATCGACCGGTGAATTGGAGGACGGCTATTATATCCTTGAGCTTGAAGTCGAGGTAAAAAATATCGATGCGGAGAACAAATTCAGCGGTAGCACCTTTGACTATGCCGACACCGGTATTTTTAACAAGATGTTCCATGTAAACCAGTACGATCAATACAGCCCCAGCAAAAACAGATTTATTCCGCTTGTCTATCTGAAGGAAGATGAAGTAAAACGAACAGGACAGTACGGAGATTTTAAGCTGAAAAAGGGCAAGACACGCAAGCTCCATCTCGGCTTCCTGTTCACGGACAACAACGCAGGCAGCCCTGATCAGATTTGTTTTATATTTGGCAGGGATTTCTACAATGGAACTCTTCCTGATGATTTTAAGGGATACAAAACTTTTGATTCCACCTATTTCAACATTTCAAAGCTCCTTCAGGAACACGAGCGGAAAAAGTGAGATGTGCCGTTCACGCTGTAAATCAGCCATAACGGCAACAACCAAATCTTCACGCACAACTGATTGAGAGAAACAGACTGCTGTCTAACAGGGCGATAAGCCCATTGCAAGACAGCAGTCTGTTTTCGTGTAGGGAGCGATGAACTCCGAATTGTAGTACAGGATTATTAATGATATAGACGTAATTCGGAAAACTTAGTTAACGATGATTTGAAAATAATCAATCATCAATACAAGTCGGAGCAGATTCGTTGTCCCTGATTGCCAGATCAAATGCCCAGCCTTCCATATTCTCAACTTTTAATTGAGTAAACCCTTTTTTGGTAAGAAAAATAATAATCCCGCCTTGCTGTGGAACGACCTCGAGCTCGAGTGGAAGCAAGCTGTCAATGGAACTGGCAAGATGATTTAAATAGGCGGTAAACGCTTTGTAATAATTGTCTGCCGCTTTTGTTTGCTTTTGAGCTTTTTCAATATCCCGCTCCAATTTGTCTTTCAGAAACTGTCCATCTACAATGTATTTATCCAATAATGTCTGACCGTAATAGTCTATCGTTTCTTCATAATAAGAGCGAACCCATTTTTCCCCGTTTGGAAGTCCTGTTTCATATAGAACTGTCCCATATTTTAAGTACTCTCCATCTATGAGCAATTGAGAAAGTAATTCGGGTAGATGTTCCTCCTCACACATTGCCAAATAATAATCAGTAAGTGTTTTTCCTTGATATTCATAGTCGACTTTAAATGAAGATCCTCCCCCGATCGGAGGTTTGGCGCAAATAGCAAAAATATCATCTTCACTGCCGGATTCCAGCGCATCATAAAGACGGTAGCTCACTAAAGGTTTATCATTCCATTCTATGAAACCGTTGTCTTCCGACTGACGTGCATCATTATTGCCCCATATAATCGAATCATAAATTGCATCTGTGCTTTTTGAAGTATTATCTGTATATGCTGTGGAAGTTTTTATTCCCTTTGGTAAAACCATTATTCCTATTGCAGCGATAAGACATAAGGATAAAGCGGTCACTTTTGCCGCTCTTTTGCGTCTCACTCTTTTTTCAGCCCGATACTGGTCACATCGCTTAAACAAGCTGTTTACCATTTCTTCAGTATTCTTCATAAATAAAACCGTCCTTTGCAAGTTGTAATTTTAATGATTGCTTTGCCCGATAAAGAAGATTCCTGACCTGACGGGAATTCTTTTTCATGATACATGACACATCTTCAAACTTAAGACCTTCAAAATAGACAAGCCATAGAATCTGTCTGTAATCCGCAGGAAGTTTTTTCATAGACTTATGGATAATAAGCCGCTGTTCTTCTTTAATGTAAGCGCGTTCTAAACCTGCTTCATCGCTCAGATCCGCTTCCGCAGCTACCATCGAAGCATCCGCTGATTTTAAATTGTGCCGTATATAATCAACCGCCACATTACGTCCAATGGCATAGAGCCAAGATTTAAATGATGATTTTCCTGAGAATCGAGGTTTCTTAACCATCAGACGAAAGAATGTATCCTCCGTCAGTTCCTCGGCAATATTGATATTATTGACATAACCGTTCAAAAACAGAATCAGACCGTCTTTGTAATCTCCGACAATCTCAACTATTCCTTCATCATTTCCGTCAAGAAAACGACGGTAACTGTTTGCACCACGATCCACTGCTTTCCTCCTCTCTGAAAAGGATGATTATTTGCCCTTCCATCTATTAGTCGTATAAATACTTTGATTGTCTCACTACATGAAGATTTTTTTAATAAGAAAGGGAGTCTCCGCGGAAACTCCCTCGGTTGCATTTCTCGAAAGCTGCTGCAACACG
>ONID01000151.1 GCA_900317765.1 uncultured Eubacteriales bacterium
GGGGGCTGTCAGCCCGCCAACTTGTTGGCATGGCTGACTGGGGGAGCACCCCCGGTGCAAGGCACATCCTTCATAATCCCCTTAAGTTGATGACATTGCCCTGGACCCCACGCTCGCCTGGAAAAAAACGCTCGCTTGTTAGCGCTGCGCTATGCTTTTTTCTTTTTCTCCCCACTTCTCACTCCCCACTTCTCACTCCCCACTTACTTTTACAATCGCCTATTTGCTTTATCCCTTGGCGAGGTACCAGTTTTCACCGATGTGTGCGTCAACGGTGAGGGGAACCGACAGGCTGACGGCTTTTTCCATTTCTTCTTTCAGCAGAGCCGCCGCTTTTTCCGCTTCATCCAGGGGACATTCCAGAATCAGCTCGTCGTGTATCTGGAGAATCAGCCGCGCCTGCATTCCCTCCGCGGCGAGGCGGTTGTGCACCGCGATCATGGCCATCTTGATAATGTCGGCGGCGGTTCCCTGAATGGGCATGTTGCGCGCCACGCGTTCGCCGAAGGAACGTGTCTGGAAGTTGGACGCGGTCAGCTCGGGAAGGTAGCGGCGTCTGCCGTACAGCGTTTCGGCGTAGCCCAAGGCCTTTGCCTGTTCCACGACCTTTTTCATGTAGTCGGCGATGGAGGCGTATTTGCGCATGTAGCTGTTGATGTACGCCTGCGCCTCGGCGTTGCTCACGCCGATGTCCTTTGCCAGCGAGAAGGCTGAGATGCCGTAGACGATGCCGAAATTGACCGCCTTGGCGTTGCTTCGCATGAGGGGCGTGACTTCCTCCAGCGGTATTCCGAACACCTGCGACGCGGTGACTGCGTGGATGTCCGTGCCGTTGATGAAGGCGTCGGTCATGGTTTCGTCGCCCGCCATGTGTGCGAGAACCCGCAGCTCGATCTGGCTGTAGTCCGCGTCAACCAGCGTCATTCCCTCGCCGGCGCGGAAGAATTTGCGCAGTTCGCTGCCCAGCTGGGTGCGGACGGGAATATTTTGCAGATTGGGTTCCACCGAACTGATTCTGCCCGTGCGCGTCTCGGTCTGGCGGAAAGTCGTGTGGATCCTGCCGTCGGCGGCAATGGCTTTTTTCAGACCCTGACAGTAGGTGGAGGTCAGCTTGGTGAGCGTGCGGTATTCCAGTATCTGCGCGACGATCTCATTGTCGGCGGCGAGGCGTTCCAGCACCTCGGCGTTGGTGGAATAGCCCGTCTTGGTCTTTTTGCCGCCCGGCAGCTTCAGCTTTTCAAAGAGAACCGTTCCGGTCTGCTTGGGGGAATTGATGTTGAATTCCTCGCCCGCCAGCTCGTAGATTCTGGCGGTGATTTCCTCCACACGGGAGGAAAGACGCTTCTCGAATTCGCTCAGCGCCTCCGCGTCGGCGGAGAATCCCGCACGCTCCATATCGGCGAGCACGTAGGCAAGCGGCATCTCGATCTTTCCCAGAAGGTCGGTCTGTCCGTTGCGCTCGATCTCCGCCAGAATTTTGGCGCACATTGCGGGCATTCGCTGACAGAGCAGGGCGGGTTTCAGTTCCGACGGCAGATTGTCCGGCAGGGCGGAGGCGTACTGCGCCGCTAATTTCTCCAGGTCCTCGCAGTCGGAGGAGGGATTGAGCACGTATGCCGCCAGCATGATGTCGCAGGCAAAGCCGCGGGGAACGATTCCCAGCGGCGCCAGCGCGTGGATGGCGGATTTGATGTCGAAGGTGTATTTTCTGACGGCGTCGTCCGAAAGAATGTCGCGGCAGAATGCCGCTGTGTGTTCCTCGGTGATCACGGTCACGCTGCCGTTCTTTGCCGTGCAGACCTGTCTGAGGTCACTGTCGAGCAGGAAGTACACTTCCCCGTCGTTCCTGATCTCCGACACAAGCGCTTCTATGTCCTTGCAGAACAGCACGTCGGTCGCGGCGGTTTTTTCTTCGGCGGCGCTGTCCGACGCCTTTGCGGAAGGCGCGGAAACACTGTCCTTGAGCCATTCCTTTTTCATTTTTTCGAGCTGACGGAAGAGCTCGAATCGAAGCATGAGCTCCGTGACCTTCTCCGCGTCGGGCTTTGAAGGAATGTATTCGCTAAGGTCTGTCGGAACCGGTGCGTTGGTGGCGACGGTGCCGAGCCAGCGGCTGAGATAGGCGCTTTCCTTGCCCTCGGTGAGCTTCTTGCGAATGCCGGGCTTGATGTCGATCTCGTCCAGGTGGGAATAGATGTAGTCGAGGCTCCCGAAACGGCTCACGAGGTCGAGTGCGCCCTTTTCGCCGATGCCGGGAACGCCGGGGATGTTGTCGCTGGTGTCGCCCTGGATCGCCTTGACCTCGATGAGCTGCACCGGCTTCACGCCGTAGTCCTCCATGATCTTCTGCTCGTCGTAGATCACCGCCTCGGCTTTGCCCTGTTTGGTGGTGAGCATCCTAACGGCCACGCCGTCCCCGACAAGCTGCAATGTGTCGCGGTCGCCGGTGGCGATGACGCAGGTGTCCTCGGGATTCTTCCGGCAGGCCTCCGCCAGCGTGCCCAGAATGTCGTCCGCCTCCCAGCCCTCCGCCGAGAGCAGTCTGATGCCCATGGCGGTCAGCAGGTCTTTCAGCGGCTGGAGCTGCATGGCGAGCTCGGGCGGCATGCCCTTGCGCTTGCCCTTGTAATCGGCGTATTTCAGGTGCCGGAAGGTGGGCGCCTTCATATCGAACGCCACGGCGACGCAGTCGGGCTGCGTGTCGGCGTATATCTTATGGAACATGGTGAGGAATCCGTATATCGCATTGGTGAAGAATCCGTCCTTTGTCGTCAGCGGACGGACACCGTAATAGGCGCGGTTGATGATACTGTTGCCGTCAAGCACGAGCAGCTTCATGTCGACATCTCCTTGTGTTGGGAAGTGTTATCTTTTATTATATACCATGTCAAAGAAAAATAAAAGGTTTTTTTATTGAATTTATTTTTGATCGGTCAAATGACATAATTGACATTTGCGGTCATTCGGAATATAATGAAGAGAATGACAGCAAAAAGGGGAGTATGAAAAAATGCCGCTTACAATCGTGCGAAATGACATAACCAAAATGCATTGCGACGCTGTGGTGAATGCCGCCAACCGATACCTTGCCGGAGGCGGCGGAGTGGACGGTGCCATTCACCGGGCTGCCGGACCGCGGCTTCACGAGGCATGCAAAAAGCTCGGCGGGTGTCCAACCGGTATGGCGAAGGTCACCGAGGGCTTTGACATGCCCTGCCAATACATCATTCACACCGTCGGTCCCATCTGGATGGGAGGCAACATGAACGAGCCGGAGCTGCTCGCTTCCTGTTACCGCGAATCGCTTCGCCTCGCGGCGCAGTATGAGTGTGAATCGGTGGCGTTTCCGCTGATTTCCGCCGGCGCCTTCGGGTTCCCCAAGGAAGAAGCGCTTCAGATTGCCGTCAGCGAAATCAGCAGATTCCTGCTCAAAAACGACATGACGGTCTACATAGTGGTCTACGACAAAGCCAGCTTTCAGGCAAGCCACAAGCTGCTGCTCGACGTGCGGGAGTACATCGACGAGCATTACATCAGCGAACACGCTTACCCGTGCAACACGAGGGCTTTTGATTTTGAAAAGCGCAGCGCCGACGCTCCCCGCAAGGGCATTGCGAGGGAAGAGATGTTCGGGAGCGCTTCGATGTCTCAGGCGGGATGCAGCGCGGACATGGAACAGACATCCGCATCCAGCCTTGACGAAATGCTGAACACGCTCGACGAGAGCTTTTCGCAGATGCTTCTGCGGAAGATCGACGAATGCGGAATGACCGACGCCCAGTGCTACAAAAAGGCGAACATCGACCGCAAGCTCTTCTCCAAGATCCGCAGCAACATCCATTACAAGCCCAGCAAGCCGACGGTGCTGGCCTTTGCCATTGCCTTGGAGCTGTCGCTGGACGAGACAAAGGAAATGCTGATGAAAGCCGGCTTTGCCCTCTCCCACAGCAGCAAGTTCGACATCATCGTGGAATACTTCATCAGCAACCGGCGCTACGACATCTTCGAGATCAACGAAGTCCTCTTCACCTTCGACCAGGTTCTGCTGGGAGCGTAGCGCGGCTCAAGCCGCTAAGTGAATGATGAATGGTAAATAACGGTGGAGCGCTTCGCGCTGGAATGATTCATTGCAAGGCGCGAATGCGCCTTCCATTATTATTCATTATTCAATATTCAGTCTTCAGTTTTCAGTTAGGAACTGTGCAGAATTTAATCCGTCGTTTGTTGCCGAAAAGCATAGTATCCTTCGTCTTTCTGACGGGTTAAAATGTATTAATTATTTCTGCACAGTGGCAGGCGACCACTTGGATGAATATCTCTGTTATAATGGGGTTGAAAGATGAAGGAACAAAGGGGCGGTCAACGCGGATTCTTTTGGTGACGCCTTGCTCCTTCCATCTGAAATAGATTTCTCGGAGGTATTCATTATGAAGAACAGCATCACAAAGAACAACATCACGGAATTGGTTTTTATTCTGGACAGAAGCGGCTCTATGTCGGGGCTGGAGGGCGACACCGTCGGCGGATTCAATTCGCTCATTGACAAGCAGCGCAAACAGGATGGCGAATGCTATGTATCGGTTGTGCTCTTTGACAACGATACCGAGGTCATTTATGACCGGGTGAAGCTTGCGGATGTGCGCAGAATGACGGAGGACGATTACACCGTCCGCGGCTGCACGGCGCTGATTGACGCCATCGGCGGAGCCATTCACCACATCGGAAACATTCACAAGTATGCCCGTCCCGAGGATGTGCCGGAGCACACCATGTTCGTCATCATGACCGACGGCATGGAGAACGCCAGCCACCGCTATTCCAGCGACAAGGTCAGGCAGATGATCGAACACGAAAAGACCGAGTACGGCTGGGAATTCCTCTTTATCGGAGCCAATATCGACGCGGTCAGCACCGCGAAGCGCTTCGGCATCGGCGCAAACCGCGCCGTCAATTATCACGCCGACAGCTGCGGAACAGGTGTGGCTTATGAAGCCGTCAGCCGTTCGGTTGCCAGAATGAGAGCCTGCGGCCGCGTGGATGACGACTGGAACAGCAGCATCAACGCCGACTACAACGGACGCAGAAAGAACCAAAGCAAGTAATCTTTCCGATAAACCGTCACATGAAAGTGGATGATTCCCTATGCAAAAAATGACCCTTCCGCAGCCGGTGCGCAAAGGCGACAAGGTCGCGCTGATAGCGCCCTGCATGCCGGTGCTGCCCGAACGCCTCGACTTCGCCGCCGGATTTATCGCTGGGCTTGGACTGAAACCCGAAATATTCCCCTCCTGCACCGCTCACAGCGGATTCCTCGCCGGAAGCGACAGTCTTCGCGCCGCCGACATCAACCGCGCCTTCGCTGACCCGGAGATTCGTGCCGTCGTAGTGGTTCGCGGCGGCTACGGCGGCGCAAGGCTTGCGGATTTGCTCGATTATGACGTTATAAGGGACAATCCAAAGGTATTCACCGGATTCAGCGATGCGACCGTGCTGCACATTCTCATCAATCAGCGCTGCAGGCTGGTGACATTCCATGCGCCCATGCCTGCGGCAGCCAATTTCCGCGAGGACGAATTCACTCACGCCGCCCTCGCCGACGCGCTCTTCGGCTGCTGGGAGACGC
>ONID01000164.1 GCA_900317765.1 uncultured Eubacteriales bacterium
CCGCATCGACCGACGTTGTTCGGGTGAAGAATATACAGCCCTGCAATGCGTCCGCTGTCGTCCACCGCCACCGCGCTCCTGCTTTGCGAGGAAAAGAATTGCTCCGCCGTCTGCTCATTCAGCGGTTCCTCCTGCGGAAAGGCAATGCCCTGCGCCACGACTTCATTCCAGATGTCGGTCATGGCTTGTATGTCGTCTGCTGTGTAGGGTCGTACTGTCATAGATGATTTTTCCTCCTATGAAAGGGATTTAACAGAACGTTGGAAACATTTCCTATGATGATAAAATACACTCATTCGTCCAGCCTGATAAAAGCGTCAAGCCGCAGTTCCTTCTTCCATTCTTCCTCGGTGGGAAGGTATGTCAGGTATTTTGAGGCGAAAATCTGGTGGTTGCCCTCCGGAAGGGTGTATTTTACAATCGCGTCGTTCTTTTCCGCACAAAGCACAATGCCGATCGGCGGATTGTCGCCTTCGTTCATCAGCTCCCGGGTGTAGTAATTGACATACATCTGCATCTGACCCAAGTCCTGATGGGTCAGGATTCCGGTTTTCAGGTCGAACAGAACAAAGCATTTGAGGATGTAATTGTAGAACACAAGGTCAATGAAAAAATCCTGACCGTTGAGCGTGAAGCGCTTCTGCCTCGCCACAAAGGAAAATCCCCTTCCAAGCTCCAGCAGAAAATCCTGCAAATGCGCAATCAGTGCGCCCTCTATTTCACCCTCGTAGATATGCGTATCCGGCTTTATCTGCAAAAACTCCATGACATAGGGGTCTTTGATCGCCTTTTCGTATTCCGGCTTTGGCTCGGTGCGCTGTATTTCCCCGGCGACGGAATCCTTGTCGCTGCTTGCGAGAATACGCTGGTAATACATGGTGTGTATCTGTCGCTCCAACTGCCGGACACTCCACGCGGATTTCGCACATTCCTCGGTGTAGAAATCACGCGCCTTGTCATCCGTCACCCGCATGAGCACACGGTAATGTGACCAGCTCAATTCGGGACACAGTGTGTCCCGAATTGGGAATGTCAGATAAAAACGCCTCATCTTTCGGAGATTGCTTTCATCAAATCCCTTGCCGAATTCGGCTGTCAGGCGGTCGGAGAGATATTGAAGCAGATTCTTGCCGTATTCGGCGCGGTCATTTTCACCGCAGGCTTTGTATATCTGCTCGCCTATTTCCCAATAGGCTGTGACCATCGCCGAATTGACGGCGCTGTATATTCTGTTCTGTGCTGTAATGACGGAGGTACGTATGGTTTTGTAGACGTGTTCCGACGGAACAGGCGCAGAGGTTAACTTGGTTGAATTCATAAGAAATTCCCCCTTTGGCGTTACGGCAGGATGCCCAGCGCTTCCAGAAAACCTTCCGCCAGCATGATCAGGATGACTCCCGCGACCACGACAAAGGGAATTCCGTCGATCACAGCCGGAATCAGGGCGAAAAGGATATTTCTGCGCGAGTGTTCCGTTTTCTTCAAGCCGTAAGCCCAGATCACCGACAGGCAGGACGCCAGCATGAAAGGAAAACCGAACGCCATCTTGATAAAGGCGGATTCGTTCTCGGTGAAGGGAATCATCGCGTCAGGGTTCGGTTCGGACGCGGGCGGAAGAAAGCATTTTACCGCATAATAAACGGAAACAGCTATGCCGATGACATAGATGACCGTCACAATGATTCGGACGGGTATTGATTTTTTCTGTGCAGGCATTTTTCATTCACCCCAAATGTTGCTATACCGTTCTTAACAGCTTCAGATATTCGCCCTGCTCGTCCTTTCCTATATAAATGACTTTATCAAAACCGCAGTCAACATACAGTCTGATCGCAGGGTAATTGTTCAGGTCAACGCCTATCGACAGTTCTTTATATCCCATCTCCATTGCCTTGTCAACGATGAAATTGACAAGCGCTCTGCCGATACCCTTCCGCCTGTATTCCTGCTTGACAACCAGATGTGAAATGTAAGCCCTTTGCTTTTCAATCGTGTAATCCGGATCATCCGCATTGAATACCATAGAAATTTCCGCGACATTTTTGCCGCCTGTCTGATAGATGTAGGCGATTCTGTTGCCGGAATAAAGCTCCTGCTCAAACTGTCTGGCAAACTGCTCATGTTTGACCGTGTTCCATATCCCGGAACATACCCGATAAAAATCCTCCGGAACCAGCCTGACGATCTGATGTTCCATACTAAACTTCCTTCCGATCAGTGTGTCCAAAACCCCTTCCGAAGCACCATTCCGCCGCGTAAATCAGCACAATTCCCACCGCGTAACAGGCTATATCTGCCCAATCCGCCGAGGAACCGAGAAGGATTCCCAAAAGACTTCCCTTAGGAATACCCAGCAGCCCGCACAGATTGTAATACTGCAGCATCTCGGCCAGAATCCCCAAACCGCCCACCGCAGCCGGAAGCCATACGGCAGGACGCACATAAAAAATCCTGACAAAGCAGTAAATCAGCGGAATGACCAGCACATCCCCGACATACGCCCGAATGAACCCGTGTGCAAATTTTCCAATCAATATTTCAACGACCAACAGCAAAACAAAGCCGCACAAAGCAACAATTCTCTTAATCTTATCACTCATATCTTAAATTCCAGCGCCGCAGGCGCTCTGTGAATTTTTATTATCTATTATCTATTATCTATTATCTTAGCGCAGCTCCGCTGCGCGCTTCAGTCCCACCAGAAGTACCAGTAGCGGGAACGGAGAAGACCCTCCACAAGCGTGGCGAGATTGTAATGACCGCCGTACTGGGTCAGCCGGTCTTCGCAAAAGTAAAAGTGCTCCTTGGCGAGCGCAAGCGCTTCTTCGCGGGTGGAAGGAAGTCTGGCAACGTGAAATTCCATCTCGTCGTACGTCACACAGCAGATGACCGCGCCGTATCGGTCATACCATCGCTTTGCCATGGCAAGCATATCCTCAGGGGACGGACAGCCGTTCCAGCCGCCCATCGGCAGCCACGCGGCAACCTGCCACGGCTCGCTCACCGGAATTTTTGCCAGGAGCAGTTCCCGGGTCTTTCGGGTCTGGATATCGCGGAAGGCTTCCATGCACTTATTGTTGTCGTCGAACTCGATGACTTTGCTCTCCCAGAGTATCTTTTTAAACTGCCTGTCTTTCAGCAATTCGGCAGCACGCTGCTCACCTGCGAGAATCACAGCCTCCGCGTTGGCAGGACTGTATGACGCAATCAGTTCATTTCGGTATTTTGTTATGCGTTCCATGTCGCCCGGAGGAATACTGTCTCCCTCCGGCAGCGGAATGCCTGCGTTTTCAAAAAACGCTTCCGCCAGAATATCGTCCACCGCCACCAGCACCGGACACATTCCGTTGTTGCGACAGTACACCTCAGCCACATCGAACCGACGAAGCACCTCATCCGGATCGGTGTTTGCAGGAATGTACTCACATTCACAGTCTAAAAACGCCTCGATGAACCTGCTCTCACGGCTTGGCTCACTGTTTGTGACGGCGGCGTCGGATTTCCTGCCGAATAATCCGTGCAGCATAATGATTAATCTTCCTCGCTGCCCTCACCGCCCAACAGCTTGTCAAGACCTGCCAGACCTTCAAAAGCTGCGACGGTTTCATTCAGACGAGCCATTGTATCGTTGATGCCCATGTCATAGAGCGATTCGATGATGCCAGTGTCCATGGTGACTTCGGTCTGTTCGCCG
>ONID01000066.1 GCA_900317765.1 uncultured Eubacteriales bacterium
GTTCTTGATGACAAAATCACTTGCCGCCTGCATATGACTTGTCCCGACAGCCTTGGAAGCGCTGCTGCTCGCCGCGAGCGCTGTGCCGCCCGCTGAGAGGAAAAATGCCGCGGTCAATCCGACCGCAAGAATTTTTTTGATCATAGATCAACCCTTTCGTAAAAATATTATACTGCCGTTTAACGGCAATGAACTTACCCGTTTATTTATATAACGTTCCAAGATGGAAAAAAGTTTCATTACTATTTAAAAAAAAGCATTAAAACAGCCGAAGTTTGCACAAATGCACAGACTTCGGCTATATAAATTCTTGATATTCACAATAATATTTTTCTTGTTTATTCCTGCTGATCCGTTATCTCATATTTAAGCGGATTGTCCACCGGCATGTATTTCCTGCCGCATTGCGCAAAAAGCCTGCCGCATACGCCGCATTTGACCAGAGGAAGCAGCACATTTTCTCCCGAATTCCCGAGGTATTTGACCCAAAGACCGCATTCGGAAAGGTTATTGCGACAGCATTCCGGCAGCCGTTCCAGTCTCAGAAAGGTGCGGTGAACGGCATAGCCGCTGCCGGAAGGGTTGAAATAATCATGCAGACTGCTCATTTTCTTTGACCCTTTCGGCAAGCTCGGTGTAAAGCTCGTAAAGCCCTGTGTTTTCAAAGCCTGTCACACCCTGCGGCAGCTCCTCCGAAAAAATCCTGTAGGAGCGAAAAGGCAGCCTGATTGTCATTATGTAGCCGTTGCCGATCGCATCATTGGTGAGTGTGTCGCGGGTATAGCTGACGTTTTTGACGGCCTTCATATCAAAGATGACGCTTCTCCCGCCGAAGGTAAGCCGCACTCTGCGGGCAATGGCAGACGAAATCAGCCAGCCCGCCAGAAAGAGCAGTATGCATATCACGATACCGAGAATTTCGCTGTCCTTGTTTTTGCATTGAAAAGTAATCTTTTTCAAATAATCATTCCTCCGGCGGCTGTTCCTCGGTCTTGGAAATATTCAGTTCCTTCGAGGTCTTGCGAATCACGCTGAGCGGTATCTCAAATTCGCCCAATGACTGGGTTGCCACCTTGACATTTGCCTGCTTTCTGCCGCCCTTGGTGCGCAGATAGAATGCCGCTCCGCCTCCGATCAGCGGAATGACGGAAGGTCCGATCACTTCGAGCGCGCCGTCGCAGGTGACGCTGAGGCAGTCGTTGAAATAGCTGATGCGGTTGTCGTTCGAATCGACGGCGACGATCTCTATTCTGGCCACGTCGTAGCTCTCACCGTGAATCAGCTTGCTGCTGCTGACGTTGACCTTGAATTTGGTCTTGACAACGGGAGCCTTAATGACCGTGGCTGCCACCTGACCGTTGATGACGCCCTCAAATCTGAATTCCGTCCTGACCGAACGTGTCACGGCGTACTCCTGATAGAGCTTTACCACTTCTTCCTCCGAGAGTTTTGTATTCTTGGAGGAGAAGAGGGACATAAAGCCTTCCTTTGCGGGCTGCTGAACAGTGTCTTCGCTCAGTTCGCTGACGGCACGGCGGACGTCCTGCGCCTTTTTATTGTCCAATCCCGCCTTGCTCTGGAGCTTGTCGCCGAAAAGGTCATTGATCAATATGGGAGGATGGGGCAGATTGGGATAGCTCTTGCGGTCGGGGAAGAATTCCGCTACCAGCTCGTTGTTCTTGTAAAGCCGCACGCTGTCGCAGTTGGTAAAGGCGTAGACATTGCCTATCACGCCGAAGCGGTGTTCACCCGGCATCATGAAGGAAGAAATCTCCAGCACGGTGCGGGAACTGCCCTGGCTGGAATAAACCGAAGCGGCAAGCTTGGGTATTCTGTTCAGATCGCAGATGCCGTAGCTGCACAGTCCGTCGCTGCCGCCGAATCCGGCGTGGGAATTGTAATCGCACAGACACCAGCCGAAGGTGCCGATCACGCCCTTGCTGCCCAAAGCCGCGTCAAGCATCCGGGCATGGCTGAGCGCCTGCTCCAGAAGCTCCTTTTCTCCCGAAAAACTCCTGGCGGGATAGAGCGGGCCTGTGTGCTCGGTGATCATCACAGGGGAATTCCCGGGCGAGATGACCGACGTATCATACACAAAGCTGTCTCCGAGACTGCGCTTTTCATAGTCGTTGTAGGCGTAGACTTCTTCCAGCGAATCGCCACCCTTGAAGGCTCTCACGCCGTAAAGGGGACGTGAATTGTCAAGCGACTTGATGATCTCGCAGACCTTGCGGGTAAGCTGCGGGATATCCTTTGTGTCGTCTGTCCTCGTGCCCCACATCACAATGCTCGGCGCGTTCCTGTGCTCGCTCACCGTTTCGCGGATATTCTGCATCAGCGTCTCGAACCAGTCGCCGCCTTTGGCGTATTTGTAACCCGGCATGTCCCAGATCACCATCAGCCCTATCTCATTGCAGCGCTCCACAAAGTATTTGCTCTGGGGATAACGGGCACATCTCACGGCGTTGAATCCCAGCGATTTGATGAGATCGGCGTCAGCTCGCTGCGCGGAGGCCGGCATGGCAAAACCCTCGTAGGCATAATTCTGCATGCGGTTGATGCCGATCAGTCTGACACGCTTGTTGTTGAGGTAAAAGCCCTGCGCATCCACCCTGACCTGACGGAAGCCTATGGTGTATTCCATCTCGTCTCCGCCCGAAAGCGACACCTTGAAAGTATATAATTTCGGATTTTCAGGAGTCCACGGCGTGACTTCCGCCGAGACCGTCCAAGAAACGTGGTAATTCGGCTGTTCGGCGCGGTACTGGCATACGCCGAGCCGCTGTGTGCCGTCATAAAGCGCAAATGTCAGCTTGCGCTCTCCCTCACCGCCTATTTCTCCGGTGATGTCCAGTTTCCATCCCTTTTCGGTGAGCATGGGATTGATGAAGGTGTCCTTGATATAGAGCTGCGGAACGCCCTCGATCCAGACATCGCGGTAAATGCCTCCGTAGCTCAGGAAATCGACCGGTTCTCCGTAGGGGGGAGTATCGGCGCGTTCGGTGGAATCCACGATGACAGTGAGCTTGTTCTCGCTGTCGGTCAGCAGGTCGGTAATGTCCTCACTGAAGCCTGTGAAACCGCCCTTGTGCGCAAAAGCCGCCTTTTCATTGACGAATACCGCTGCGCAGCTCATGACTCCGTCAAAATGCAGAATAACGCGTTTGCCCTCCATCTCGTCGGGAATGACAAAGAGCTTGCTGTACTGCACGATCTTGCTCTCGTCCTCGCCTGTGTAATAGCTGTATTTTGACGTGCCGCTGTTGTGTGGAACATCCACCGGACGAATCGTTGTATCAAAATTTTCGTTTTTGCTCTTTTTCGGGGAATAATCAGGGGTATATCTCCACCCGTAATTCAATCCTGTCTTGAATCTTAACATAACTTCCTCCAGAAAACAAGATTACTTCACGCAGTACTGCTCCATGTAGGCTTCCATTTTCGCCTTCATCTCATCGTCGATATATACCTTGCCGTCGACGGGATTGTTGTGAAGTATTTCTATTATCTCCTTGACGGTCACGATCGGGTAGGTGACAATGCCGAATTCCTCATAGACCTCCTGAATGGCGGTCTTTTCGCCCTTGCCCTTTTCCATGCGGTCAACCGAGATCACCATGCCGGCTATCTCGATATCGGCGGCAGCCTTCAGCACGGGAAGTGTCTCGCGGATGGCGGTGCCGGCGGTGATGACGTCCTCGACAATCAGCACGCGGTCGCCGTCCTGCAGCTTGTAGCCCACCATGGAGCCGCCTTCGCCGTGATCCTTGACCTCCTTGCGGTTGAAGCAATAGTTGATGTCGCGGTCAAAGAGATTGTACATTGAAATGCCCGCGGCAACGGCCAGCGGAATTCCCTTGTAAGCCGGGCCGAACAGCGCGTCGATTTTTCCTTCCACATGCTCCTGAATGTTGCGTGCGTAGTATTCGCCGAGCTTCGCCGCCTGCGCACCCGTCTTGTAATTGCCTGTGTTGACAAAATAAGGCGTTTTTCTGCCGCTCTTAGTGGTGAAGTCGCCGAAAAGCAGAACGCCGGAACGCACCATAAACTTAACAAAATCCTCTTTATATGACATAATTATATACCTCCGATGGGAAAATTTATTGATTCTCAATCATTATACCATCAAAGAATCTCTATTGCAAGTATAATTTATTAAGAAAAGCCGACAGGAAAGCTTTCGCGCAAACCTGCCGGCATGGATTCATCCGGGAATTATGATTTCAGTATCGTTATTACTCCGCATATTCTCCGTTGTAATTCACCAGAACAGCACTCGTCACACCGTCTATCGAAAGCAGTTTGTCCACAAAATTGCTGTTGGCGATGGTGGAATTCGTCTCGACAATTGTCTCTACGCCTTTCTTGGTCACGGACTTGTTTCTCACCTTGCATCCCGCGGCATGCAGAGCCTTTTGCACCATCTCGGATGCTTCGTGATTGCTGCGCACAATGATCAGATACATCTTGTCCTTCTTTTTCATGGACGACATGATAATGCAAAGCACCGCAATCACGGCAGCGCAGATGAATGCAAACACATACTGATGTGCGCCGACGATAATGCCGATGGAAATGGCCCAGAAGAGGTACATAATATCCACCGGGTCCTTGATGACCGTGCGAAAACGGATGATCGACAATGCGCCGACCATGCCGAGCGACAGCACGACATTGGAGCTGATGGTCATAATGATGACCGCGGTGATGACCGTCATGAGCAGAAGCGACATGTTGAAGCTGCTGCTGTACATAACGCCGCTGAAGGTCTTTTTGTAGGTGACAAAAATAATCAGCCCGATCACGATCGCAATGGCCAGCGTAATCAAAGCGTCAACCGGAGAAATGCTTCCCACCTGGCTCAAAAACTTGTTCTTGAAAATATCGCTGAAATTCATTAAAAAACATCCTTTCCAAAATAATTGGCCTGTGCCAGACAGCACATGGCGTATTTCGACTG
Organism: uncultured Eubacteriales bacterium; assembly: GCA_900317765.1. Lineage (GTDB taxonomy): Bacteria > Bacillota > Clostridia > Oscillospirales > Acutalibacteraceae > RUG762. Next base: position 4,961 of record ONID01000066.1, read on the forward strand.
GGACGACTGCCACCTGCCGAGCGGTCTGAGCATCTGCCTGATATGGTTCGGCAGATAATCGTCATATTTTACTTCAAGGATCATACATTCCTCTTCATAAGCCGGGACGGTGACAAGCTCCGGGTCAAACAGTTCCTCCTTGTCCGCGGGAACGGTACCGGCCCTCAGATTCATGTCAAAGGTCATGCGGACATTTCCCTCGTCGCAGACAAAGACCTCGCGGTCATAATCCACGATGACCTGCGGCGACAGGATCTTGGCGGCGTTGTCGATATATGCCAGCCGAAGTGCGCGCCGTTCGCCCTTGTCGGAATTCTCAAAGATCATGTCGCTGACAAACTCATATTCGCCCGCCATGATGCTTTCGCATTCCTCACAGGTGATGACGTCCGACACCTTGGAAATGCAGCTGTCAAATTTGTCCTTGATCTCGAATTTAACGAGGCTGTCATCCAGGTCATAAATCCGGATGCGATACTTCCTGCGACGGTTCCAGCCGTCTGCTTTCTGGCTGTAATCCGAAAGCATGATGTCGTCCAGATAAAGGCTCCTGACAAAATACCTGCCGTCGTCGCCGTGTTCATCGTGCCGCATCAGCGCGAGCGCTCTTCCGCGCAGCTCGAAGTAATCACCTACTGAAATGATGTATTTCAATTCATGTCTCAGCCTGTGATCTTTATAACGCAAATGAATCCCCCTCTCATTCCATGATGTTGAAATAAACCGTTACTGAAAAACAGCATAATTATTTTATCATATAATGATAAAATGTCAATAAAGCTCACCGTATTTTTGCAGAGAAATTTTTATATTATCCGTATTTCGGTCAAAAAAACTGTTGCACAAGTCGGAATACAGTTATATAATAATAATCAATCATCGTAAAATTCAAGAAAAGGAATGAAGCGTATGCAAGACGGATTTATCAGGATTGCGGCAGGTGTGACCGAGATTGCTCTCGGAGACTGTGCGGCAAACGCAGAAAGAATAACCGCAATGGCGCGTGAAATGAACGAAGCGGGTGTGAAATTAGCCGTATTCTCAGAGCTTGGAATAACGGGCTATACCCTCGAGGATCTCTTTTTGCAGCAAACGCTTCTCAGCGCAGCCGAAAAAGCGCTTGCACGGGTCGTCAAGGAAACTTCCTCGCTGGACATGCTGATGGCCGTGGGCGTTCCCGTGCCTGTCGGCTGTTCGCTCTACAACTGCGCCGCTTTCATCAGCAAAGGCAAGCTGCTGGCACTCGTGCCGAAGACGCACATTCCCACCTATTCGGAATTCTACGAGGGCAGACGCTTTTCCGCTTCGCCGGACAAAGGATTCTTCATCGAATACGCCGGGCAAAAGGTGTATCTCGGGCAGGGAATGCTTCGCTGTTCCGACATGCCGGAGCTGGTTGTCGCCGCCGAAATCTGCGAGGACGCATGGGTGCCCTGCCCTCCTTCCGTTGGATTGGCGCAGGCGGGTGCAAACGTGATTTGCAATCTCTCCTGCTCCAATGAGCTGATCGGCAAGTCGGAATACCGCCGTTCCATCATCAAAGGGCTTTCCGGCAGTCTGGTCTGCGCCTACGCCTATTGCAGCGCGGGTGACGGCGAATCGACAACCGATCTGGTGTTCTCGGGTCACTGCATGATCTGCGAGAATGCTTCCATGCTGGCGCAGCAGCGATGGAGCACCGGTACCTTCATCACCGCGGATATTGACATCCAGCGCATCAACGCCGACCGCCGCAGGATGTCCACCTTCAAGTCGGTTCCTTCCGAGCAATACCCGATGATAGGAGAGTTCAGCCTTGCTATAACCGAAACCAAGTTAGAACGCCGCTTCTCCCCTACTCCCTTCGTACCGTCTGACAAGGCAAACCTCGAAGAACGCTGCAAGGAAATCATCCACATTCAAAGCGCAGGCTTGCAACGCAGACTGAAAGGCGCTCACGCCGACCACGCGGTGATCGGACTTTCGGGCGGTCTGGACTCCACACTCGCCTACCTCGTCACGGTGGACGCCTTTAAAAATCTCGGTCTGCCGCCGGAAAATGTCGTTGCCCTGACAATGCCCTGCTTCGGCACCACCTCCCGCACCAAGTCCAACGCGCAGAAGATGGCGGAAGCGATCGGCACTTCCTTTAAGGAAGTGGACATACACGCCGCCGTGCAGCAGCATTTTGCGGACATCGGACACGACGGAGTGACCACCGACGTGACATACGAGAATTCACAGGCGCGCATGCGGACTCTCATTCTCATGAACACAGCCAACAAATGCGGCGGTCTGGTCATCGGAACCGGCGATCTCTCCGAGCTGGCTCTCGGCTGGGCAACCTACAACGGCGACCACATGTCGATGTACGGCGTCAACGCGGGCGTTCCCAAGACGCTGGTGCGCTACCTCGTCGGCTACTTCGCTTCGGTTTCCGAGGAACCGCTGAAATCTGTTCTCTACGACGTGCTTGACACCCCTGTCAGTCCCGAACTGCTGCCGCCGGAGGAAAACGGCGAAATCGCCCAGCGCACCGAGGATATTGTGGGTCCCTACGAGCTGCACGATTTCTTTATGTATTACATCATGCGCTTCGGGTTCCCGCCGCATAAGATTTACCGGATTGCCCTTCAGACGTTCGAGGGAAAGTACTCTCCCGAAGTCATCAAGAAGTGGCTGATCAATTTCGTGCGCCGTTTCTTCACCCAGCAGTTCAAGCGCAGCTGTCTGCCGGACGGTCCCAAGGTGGGCAGCGCGGCGATTTCTCCCAGGGGCGACTGGCGCATGCCGTCCGACGCGCTCTACGCCGAATGGCTGCGTGACGCGGAAAGCGTATGACACTTTCCAAAGCGTAAACTAAATTTGAAAAATTTGAAAATAATGCAATAATACCGCCGTTTCGGGCAAAAATAATCTATATCATATTGACAAATTCAGCGCTTTGTGGTACAATGTTGCAGAGAAATCCACCGCGGATAACAGACTCAAAAACTTTAACTAAGGAGGAAGACTTTTATGGTCTATTCAAAAGAAGTAACAGAAATGTGTCCTGTTCATCAGGGCGTACACCATGGCGCTGCTCCCATTCCCGAAGAGGCAAAATGGGTCAAGGCACGCGACGTGAAGGACATTTCCGGCTACACACACGGTATCGGCTGGTGCGCACCGCAGCAGGGCACCTGCAAGCTCTCGCTCAACGTTAAGGAGGGTATTATTCAGGAGGCATTGCTTGAGACAATCGGCTGCTCCGGCATGACTCATTCCGCAGCTATGGCAGCGGAGATTCTTCCCGGACTCACCGTTATGGAAGCTCTCAACACCGACCTGGTTTGCGACGCTATCAACACCGCTATGAGAGAGCTTTTCCTCCAGATCGTTTACGGCCGCACACAGAGCGCATTCTCTGAGGACGGTCTCCAGATCGGCGCAGGTCTTGAGGACCTCGGCAAGGGCGCAAGATCCATGGTTGCCACCACCTACGGCACCGTTTCCAAGGGTCCCCGTTACCTCGAACTGACAGACGGCTACATCACCGACCTCGCTCTTGACGAGGACGACGAGATCATCGGCTACAAGTATGTCAACTTCGGCAAGATGATGGACTTCATCAAGAAGGGCGACGACGCGAACACCGCTATCCAGAAGGCTTCCGGTCAGTACGGCCGCGTTGCCGACGCCGTCAGATTCATCGATCCCAGAAAAGAATAATCAGAGGAGGTAATGCACAATGATTACATTTGAATCCTACGACAGAAGAGAAAAACAGATTCTCGCTAAGCTTGCCGAGTACGGCATCGGTTCCATCGAGGAAGCCGAGCAGATCACCAAGGACGCTGGTCTCGACGTTTATCACATGGTCGAAAACATTCAGCCCATCTGCTTTGAGAACGCAAAGTGGGCTTACACGGTAGGCGCAGCTATCGCCATCAAGAAGAACTGCCGCAAGGCTTCCGACGCTGCCGCAGCGATCGGTGAAGGCCTCCAGTCCTTCTGCATTCCCGGTTCCGTCGCAGACCGCCGCAAGGTCGGTCTCGGTCACGGCAACCTCGGCAAGATGCTCCTCGAAGAGGACACCGAATGCTTTGCATTCCTCGCAGGCCACGAATCCTTCGCAGCTGCTGAAGGCGCAATCGGTATTGCGGACAAGGCCAACAAGGTTCGCCAGAAGCCCCTCCGCGTTATCCTCAACGGTCTGGGCAAGGACGCGGCTCAGATCATCTCCAGAATCAACGGCTTCACCTATGTGGAGACTGAGTACGATTATCACACCGGCGAGCTGAAGGAAGTTTTCCGCAAGTGCTATTCCAAGGATCCCGCCAGCCCGAGAGCAAAGGTCAACTGCTACGGCGCGAACGACGTTCAGGAAGGCGTTGCCATCATGTGGAAAGAGAACGTTGACGTTTCCATCACCGGTAACTCCACCAACCCCACCAGATTCCAGCACCCCGTTGCCGGCACCTACAAGAAGGAGCGCATCGAGGCCGGCAAGAAGTACTTCTCCGTTGCTTCCGGCGGCGGCACAGGCCGTACACTCCATCCCGATAACATGGCGGCAGGCCCTGCTTCCTACGGCATGACCGATACCCTCGGCAGAATGCATTCCGACGCACAGTTCGCAGGTTCCTCCTCCGTTCCGGCTCACGTTGAAATGATGGGTCTGATCGGCGCAGGCAACAACCCCATGGTCGGTATGACTGTTTCCGTAGCCGTTTCCATTGAAGAAGCTGCAAAGGCTGGCAAGTTCTGATTCTATTAGATTTTCAGCCAATCATTGATTGAATATTTACAGGCGTCAGGAAACCGTGAAAACGGAGACTTGACGCCTGTTTTGCCGCATAGAAGAAAGTAAAAAAAGCATAGCGCAGCGCTAACAAGCGAGCGAATGCGAGCGTGGGAGTCCAGGGGGAACTTGTTCCTCCTGGCGGGTGCAGGGCAGGTGCCCTGCCGGGGTAGTTTTTTCGCTTTTCAAGCGAAAAAACAGGGGCAGCGCCCCTCGCTGCAATGCACTTCGATTCAAAACGGACTCGGGCGCAACGGATATGGTAAAAGCTAAAATATTCCTTTGCCCCCAATGTAGACAAAAGCCCCTTCTTTAAACCTCCAACTTCCCATGTTTTCGATGTTTATCAACTTTTTCCATACGATTTTTTCAAGAAGAAGGTGAATAACAAATGCATTATCAAGCAAGCGATGACCTGCTGAAGCCGTATGTCGATCTTGTGCGCAGCAAAGATGAAACCAAAGACAAGGTATTGTCACTGGCAAAATCCCATAACGGTCTATTAAAGAATTTCTGCGTCTATGTCAAAGACGTGTTGTCTGAAACGGATCATTCTTTAGATAACGATACAATAAAAAGAATTGCCTGTATTGTGCTTTCTACGTACGGATTTTATTTTTGATATTATTTATCACTGTTGAATGCCTATGCAATATTCTATTGGTTTGAGTATCAAAAGAACGATGACAGAGAAAAGGGGTGAGATGCAAATGAATTTTAAAACGCTTTTGCAACAACCGGAATATGAATTTATCAAAAGCAACGAAAGACTCGGAAAGCGGATTATGCTGCTCGGCATCGGCGGAAGCTACGCCTACGGCACCAACAACGAGAACAGCGACATAGACCTGAGAGGCGTTACGCTGCAATTGCCGTCCGACCTGATCGGGCTGACGGAATTTGAGCAGTACGAAGACACCACAACCGACACGGTCATATACGGCTTTAATAAGCTGGTCAGACTCCTTCTGGAATGCAATCCGAATACCGTTGAAATCTTAGGTCTTGACGAAGAACAATATCTGATAAAATCCCGTCTTGGCGAGGAGCTGCTTGACAACAGCCGGCTTTTTCTCTCCAAACGCGCTATCAAATCGTTCGGCGGGTACGCCGACGCACAGCTTCGCCGTCTGCAAAACGCCATAGCGAGAGATTCCCTTCCCCAGAGCGAGAAGGAAAAGCACATTTTAAAATCGGTCACAAGCGCAATGGAGGATTTTAACCGAAGATACTCCATGCAAAATACGGGAAGCATAAGGCTATACATAGACAAAGCCGTAACCCAAGATATGGAAACGGAAATCTTTGTCGATGCACAGTGCAGTCATTTTCCTCTGCGAAAGTACGCCGATCTGTGGAGTTCCATGCGGTCTGTCGTACGTGAATACGACAAAATCGGAAAACGCAACAAAAAGAAGGATGACAATCATCTCAACAAACACGCCATGCATCTGATCCGGCTTTTCATGATGGGAATTGATATTCTTGAAAAGCAGCAGATACGCACGCACAGAAAAGATGATCTGCCAATTCTTCTCGCCATCCGGCGCGGAGACTATATGCTGCCGGACGGAACGTTTTCAACTGCATTCTACGAGCTTCTGGAAGAATATGAGCGAAGATTTGAGGCAGCGGCTAAAAGCACAACACTGCCGGACAATCCTGATAGAAACGCGGTGGAACAATTGGTAGAGCGCGTGAACCGATTTGCTGTAACAGGAGAATTGCTATGAAAGACATCCAAAAGGAAATACAGGAAAAACAGCGATTACGACGTGAGATTTGTTTATGTGCGCGAGAGGAATGAATATCTCCGCATTGACGAGCCAAGAGATGTGATCGAATGGCAGCTTGACGACGTGCTGGACATCAACGGCTGGGATCTGAAAAAAGCGCTTCGACAGTTCGCCAAGGGCAACGCTACGCTTTTTGAATGGAGCGGTTCTCCTGTGGTGTATCGAACGACGGAGGATTGGAAGACAATCAGCCAAGTGTCTGCGCAGTATTTTTCGGAAAAGGCCGCTGTCTATCACTATTACGGGACAGCCAACAGCACCCTTCACGAATATCTGATGAAAGAAACCGTCCGATACAAAAAATACTTTTACGCGCTGCGTCCTCTGCTTGCCGCCATCTATATCGAACGGTACCACTGTGCGCCGCCGGTTTTCTT
>ONID01000148.1 GCA_900317765.1 uncultured Eubacteriales bacterium
CAGTGGCAGTACAGGAAATCCGGCGCGACCGCGTGGAGCAACTGGAACGGAAGAACCACCGCTTCTACCACCGCCACGGCTAACAGTACATGGAACGGCATGCAGGTGCGCTGCGTCGTCACCGACGGTGCAGAAAATAAAGTAACCTCAAACGCCGCGACGATTACAATTGCTTCCTCTCTCACCATCACAACCCAGCCGCAGAATCAGTTTATCGTCCTCGGCAAATCCGCCACTCTTTCGCTCACCGCGACCGGCGAAGGGCTGACCTATCAGTGGTATTTCAAGAAAGCCGGACAGTCTTCCTTCTCCCCGTGGAACGGACACACCAAGGCGACCGAAACCGCCACGCCCAACGCCACATGGGACGGCATTCAGCTCTATTGTGTCGTAAAAGACAGCGCGGGGAATACAGAGCAGTCCGACACCGTGACCGTCAGCGTGCTTTCCATTGCGACCCAGCCGAAGGACGTCACCGTTTCCGCCGGAAAGAACGCCACCTTCACGGTCAAGGCAACCGGGAGCGGACTTAAATACCAGTGGCAATACAAGAAATCCGGCGCGACCGCGTGGAGCAACTGGAACGGAAGAACCACCGCCTCCACCACCGCCACAGCAAACGCCACATGGGACGGAATGCAGGTGCGCTGCGTCGTCACCGATGGGGCAGACAATAAAGCAACCTCCAACGCCGCGACCATCACCATCGCAAACACGGCTTCCATTTCAATTACGACTCAGCCCAAGAGTCAGAGCATTCTCCTCGGCAATTCCGTAACCCTCTCCCTTAAAGCGACAGGCGAAGGGCTGACCTATCAGTGGTATTTCAAGAAAGCCGGACAGACTTCCTTCAGCAAGTGGAACGGACGCACAAAAGCATCCGAAACCGTTACGCCAAACGCCACATGGGACGGCATTCAGCTCTATTGCGTCGTGAAGGACAGCGCGGGCAACACCAAGCAGTCCGACACCGTCACGGTCAATATTCTGTCGATTGCCACCCAGCCTGCCAATGTCACCGTTGCAGTCGGAAGCAACGCCACCTTCACGGTCAAGGCAACCGGTGCGGGTCTGAAATATCAGTGGCAATACAAGAAATCCGGTGCGACCGCGTGGAGCAACTGGAACGGAAGAACCACCGCTTCCACCACAGCCACCGCCAACGCGACATGGCAGGGAATGCAGGTGCGCTGCGTCGTCACCGACAGCGCAGGAAATAAAGTAACCTCCAGCGCCGCGACGATTACGATCAAGTAAGATTTTTCAAATACTGAACAAACATAAAAAATTCAGCCTGCTGGCGCGTCTCCTTTACCGGAGAGGCAAACCCGCAGGCTGATTGCGTTTCAGATAAAAGAAAAATTACGAACCCGAGGACTTGTACTTTCTCACTCCGTAGCGCCAAAGTGCGTAGCATGGCAGCAGAAATAGCAGAGCCGCAAGAGGAATCAGCGCGTAGAGAAGAGAATCGCTCCTTCCCGTGAGGTATTTCACCGGATAAAGCTGCACCAACGCGTAGGGAATGATGAAGGTGCAGAATTTTACCATTCTCTTGCCGTACACGTCAATGGGGTATTCGCCGTATTGCCTCGCGCCGTCGGTGAAGATATTGACCACTTCCAGCCCTTCGAGGGTGAAGAAGCAGAGCGCCGCGTTGATGAGAAAGATGCCGCTGAAGACAGCAGCGCCGCAGAGTATCGTTATCACGACGGTGATCACCTTCATAAAGCTCCAGTCAATATCCGCCTGTGAAATGCCGTAGAATAAAATGATGATCGCCTGCACCATTCTGCCGAGCCGCGTCAATTCAAAATTGTTTCCCAGCACCTGCAAAATCTCATTGCGCGGACGGGTCAAGATTCTGTCGAATGTCCCCTGACGCACAAGACTGGAGAAGCGGTCGAATCCTCTCGCGGCACATTCCGAAAGCGAAAATTCCATTGAAATAAGCGAAAAACAGAGAAGCACGTCGCCGTAGGTGTATCCGGCGATGGAATGAAAACGCCGGAACATGAAGTATATTCCGACAAATGCGTTGAAGGATGCGAGAAACTGCCCGAGCGTTGTCATGATGAACGATTTTTTGTACTGCATCATGCATCGTATCTGAATCGAAATGTAGTGAAAATACAGTCTGACAGCGGATGATTTGCGCTGTTTTTCCATTATTGAATGTTCCATTCTATATCAACCTCCTTGCAGAGTGACTTTTTTCATCGCTCTGCGGCAAATCAGCTTGCCGACTGTTATGAGAACGACGATCCAGAATACCTGCAGCAGCATGGCTTTTGCCGCCTCGCCGCCGCTGATGTGACCGCTGTAGATTCGCAGCGGCACATTTTCCATCGAGGCAAAGGGAAGAAGCTCCATGATTCTCTGCACGCGAGGCGGGAAAAAGGGGAGAGGTATCACGGTTCCCTGCAGTATTTCGGCAGTCATGGCAAAGACCAGTTTCAGTCCCTGAGGCGAAACGGTAAAGAATGACAGCATATACACCAGCATACACGTAGCTATCGTAACTGTCATGGCAAGAAGCATTGCGGCGAGAAAGCACACAAACGTCGTTATATCCAGCGGCAGCATCATTCCGTACGGTTCCGGGAGAAAAAACGCCACCAGCAGAATCGGCACGCATCGAAGCAGCGCGCGTGATGTGCGGGTGGCAACGCTGCGGGCAAACCACAAGTCATAAATGTCGATGGGTCTGCAAAGCTCGTAACAGATATTCCCGTCCATAATGCTGTCAAATATTTCGTTTTCCATGAACCACGTCATAAAGAGCGCAAGGAACGCCTGCTGCATCCAGATGTAGGAGGCAAGCTGTCCGAAGCCCATCGGGAAGGCATCCGGGGCGGAGCTGTTGAACGCGTGAAATACCATAATCTCCATAAATCCCCACGCAAATTGAGTGGCAATTCCCGCAAAAGCGGCGGTGCGGTATTGCAGCCCCATGGCAAACCGCAGCCTTAAGAAGGAGACGTATTTTTTTAATTTTTCCATTTCCGCCACCTCAGATTTCATAGGAGCGATAAAGCTCGGCTACCGTGTGGTCGATGTCTCCGCTGCCGGAAATATCGCTTATGTCGCCGTCGAGCAGGATTTTTCCCTTGCCGATGAGAATGATGCGCTTGGTGATGGCTTCAATATCCTGCATGTCGTGTGTGGTAAGGATGACGGTCGTCTTCCTCTCCTGATTGAGCTTTACAATGAATTCTCTCACGGCGATTTTGGAAACCGCGTCCAGACCGATGGTCGGCTCGTCGAGAAAGAGAATGTCCGGGGAATGAAGCAGCGACGCGGCAAGCTCGCAGCGCATTCTCTGACCGAGTGAAAGCTGACGCGCAGGCGTTTTGAGTATTTCTCCGAGGTCGAGCAGTCCGGTAAGCTCCTCCACGTTGCTTTTGTAAACGTCCGCAGGAATGGAGTAAATGTCCTTCAGCAGCTCAAACGAGTCAATTACCGGCACATCCCACCAGAGCTGTGAACGCTGCCCGAAGACAACGCCTATTTTGGCTACGTGTTCGATCCGGTTTTTCCACGGCGTCCGACCGTCCACCAGGCATTCGCCGCTGTCGGGGGTAAGAATGCCGCTGAGTATTTTGATGGTCGTGCTTTTTCCGGCTCCGTTGGGGCCGATATAGCCCACCGTTTCGCCGTCCTGAATGGAAAAGCTCACGTTGTCCAGCGCTGTGACGGTTTCGTATTCTCTGTGAAAGAAGGATTTCACAGCAGCTCCGAAACCGGCGTTTCGCTTTGCGACCCTGTAGGTCTTGCATATGTTTTTCATAACGATCATTTGACTTGCCCCCCTGTAGCGAGTGGAGAGTGAAAAGTGAAGAGTGATAAGAAATCACAAGCCTCCTACTTCTCACTTCCCACTTCTCACTATTCAAAAAATCAAAAAAAGCGGAAAAGATATTGTAACACTCTGTCATTTTTTTGTCAAGTATATTAACATGTTTTTTGCAATTTTGTTTCCATATTTTATTGAAATATTTTGACAGACGTGATAAGATAATTTTAGTATGCTTTTAATAAAATTCAGGAGGAATATTATGGCATCTAATTTTGAATTTATGGCGCCGAAATGGCGCGATATTGCCGCGACAGGCGCAAAGGCCGAGGAGTGCGAAACATCCGACCCCAAAGCCTGCGCCGGGTTGCTCAGCCAGATCGGCGAGCGCATTGCGGACGAACTGTTGGCCGTCAACGGACTGACGCTCCCCGACGACGCAACCCAGTCGGAAAAGATCAATTTCCTGCGCAGCCATCAGCTCATTATCGTTAGCATTGAGGATATCCTGCTGTCGCTGAACGATTTATCCGAAGACACCGCAATCACCGCCGAGGAAGCCGGAAATCGGCTTCGCATGGCGCACAAGCTGTGTCATTGGTTTGTGCTTGTTCACGGCTACAACGACACTTCCGTGAAATCATCCGAACCCCAAGAACCTTTAGCCGAGGAAGAACCCGCAGCTGAGGAAGAACCCTCCGCCGAGGAAGAACCCGCCGCCGAGGAAGAACCCGCAACGGAGGAAGAACCCGCCGCAGAGGAAGAACCCGCAACCGAGGAAGAACCCGCCGCAGAGGAAGAAACCCCAGCCGAGGAAGAACCCGCAGCTGAGGAAGAACCCGCAGCCCGGAACCGGAAGCAGCAGACGATGCGTGCGATAAAATACATATCGAAGCCAATCTCCTGCCGGTGGTCAATTACGCGCTGTTGCAGAACGGGCTGAGAATCATCCGCTCCCTTTCCGTCAGCAACGATTCGGAAGAAAATCTGACGGACATTGAACTTCGCATCACCTCCGAACCGGCCTTCTGTGTGCCGTATTCCGAACACATCGACATGCTGTCCGCCGGAAGGACGCTCACGCTGAACGACGTCAGAATCATTCCCGACGGCAACTACCTCGCAGGCATGTCCGAAAGAGTAACCGGCGTGCTGACCGTATCGCTTGTCAGCGGAGAAAGGACGCTTTGCAGCCGGCAGACCGAGATCACCGCCCTTGCCTTCGACCAGTGGCACGGCATTTCCATCTATCCCGAATTGCTTTGCGCCTTTATCACACCGAATCACCCCGTCATTGCACAGGTCACCGCACGCGCCGCCGAGCTGCTCGGCAAATGGACGGGCGATCCGTCGCTCGACGCTTATCAGAGCAACGACTCCAACCGCGTGCTGAAACAAGCGGCTGCTGTTTACGGAGCGCTGCAGGAGCAGAATATTGTCTACTGCGTACCTCCCGCTGATTTTGAGGCCATCGGGCAGCGCATCCGACTCTGTGACGCGATCATGGAGCAGAAGCTCGGCTCCTGCATGGATCTCACGCTGCTGTATGCGGCGGTGCTGGAAGCCATCGGGCTTCATCCGCTGCTTATTGTTATGAAGGGGCATATTTTCGCCGGCGTCTGGCTGGAGGAAATGTCCTTCCCGGAGACGGTGCAGGACGATGCGTCGCTGATCACCAAGCGGCTTGCCAACGGCATCAATGAAATTGCCGTGGTGGAATGTACCGCCTTCGCTGCGAAGGAGGAAACCATCTCCTTTGACGAAGCGCAGAAGGCAGCCGAGAAGCAGCTGGCCGATCTGAACGCGGTCGAATGTTTTATCGACGTGAACCGCGCCAGACTCAGCGGCGTCAAGCCCATTCCCATGCGCATCCGCACGGAAGACGGCTGGAAGGTGGAGCGTCCCCTTCTCACCGAGGACGAACTCACCGCCGCGCCGAAGGACAAAAGCGGCGCCGTCCTGACAGACGAGCCGGAGGACGACACGCCCGTCACCCGCAAGACCCGCTGGGAGCGCAAGCTGCTTGACTTGGGGCTGCGCAATTCGCTGATCAATCTCCGGCTTTCCAAGACGCTCATTCCTCTGCTTTCTTCGTCGGTGGACGACCTCGAGGACTCCCTTTCCGAAGGGGAGGACTTCAAGATCATGCCGCGTCCCACCGACTGGAACCAGGTGGAGCTGACCTTTGACAACATGCACGATTTAGGTGCGTTTGCCTCGGTCATTCAGTCGGAATTCAAAAATCACCGTCTGCGTTCCTCCCTCAATGAAAATGAGCTTGCCAAGACCATCAAGGAGCTCTACCGCTCCGCCAAGTCCGCATTGGAAGAAAACGGCGCGAACACCCTGTATATGGCATTAGGTCTGCTGCGCTGGTACGAAAATCCCAGAAGCACCAAGCCGAGATACGCGCCGATTATTCTCGTGCCGGTGGAAATCGTTCGCAAATCGGCGGCGCAGGGATATGTCGTGCGTCTGCGTGACGACGAGCCGCAGATGAACGTCACCATTCTGGAAAAGCTGAAACAGGATTTCAACATAGAGATCAAGGGTCTGAACGTCCTCCCCGAGGACGAACACGGCATAGACACACGCAAGGTGTTCACCATCGTGCGCAAAGCAGTCATGGAACAGAAGAACTGGGACGTGCTGGAATCGGCGTATATCGGCATCTTCTCCTTCTCGCAGTTCGTGATGTGGAACGACATCCGCAGCCGGTACGATGACCTCTCCAAAAACAAGATCGTCAGCAGCCTGATGGAGGGTAAACTGGAATGGGAAGCAGAGGAAATGAGCATCGGGGACGAAGTGGACGAAAACGGCGTATTCCTGCCCATGTCCGCCGACGCCTCCCAGCTCTTCGCTATCAAAGCCGCCTCGGAGGGCAAGAGCTTCGTGCTGCACGGGCCTCCCGGCACCGGCAAGTCCCAGACCATCACCGCCCTGATTGCCAACGCCCTCGCGCAGGGCAAATCGGTGCTCTTTGTCGCTGAGAAAATGGCTGCTCTCGAAGTGGTGGAACGCCGCCTTGACAAGATCGGCATCGGCGACTTCTGTCTGGAGCTTCATTCCAACAAGGCAAAGAAGAAATCCGTCCTGGAGCAGCTGCGAAAGGCTTCCGAAGTCACCAAGGGACAGACCGCCCAGTCATACGAGAACAAGGCTAACCAGATCGCCAAGATCAGAGCAGAGCTTAACGAATACGTCAAAGAGCTTCACAAGGAGCGCCAATGCGGCAAGACGCTCTATGAGCTGATCAACGAATACGAAACATACAAAAACTGCCCGGACATCCCCGCGCCGGATTACGCGGCGGTCGCGGAAATTGACCGCGAGCGGGCGGACGAACAGGAACTGCTGCTCCAGCGCATCACCGCGGCGGCCAAGGCGGTCGGACATCCGAAGGATCACCCGCTCACCGCTGTCAGCACCGCTAATTATTCCCAGCAGCTCCGCATGACGCTGCCGGATAAGATTGCCGCGTACCAATCCGCACTGAAAGACCTGCAGCAGGCGCTCGAAAAATTCACTGCGGAGATCGGCATTCCCGCCGGAACATTCGACGAGATAACGGCACTGGAAAACGCGGCCAATGAAATGAAGCCGTGGCTCGACCTTCCGAGGGCATGGGCGCAGGCGGAAAACCCCGGCTTCTTCCTCTCGCAGATTCAGGATATGTGCCTGCATTACGCCAACGCAAATCAGAACGCCGCCTTGCTTTCCCAGTACTGGCGGCCGGAATTCCTCACCCTTGACGGGATGCAGCTGCTCGGCGAATACCGCACGGCTGCTGCCAAATGGCTCATTCCCCGCAAGCTGGGAATCAACGCCCTGTGCAAAAAGCTGCTTCCGTACTCGGTGGGAGCCATCAACAAGGGGCAGCTTGAACAGCATCTTGTTACCCTTCTCAATTACCGCAACGAGATGAACGCCGCCATAGCGCTGTATTCACAGTACGGCGATTCCCTCGGCAACCTGTACTGCGGCAACGCGACCGACTGGAACAGCATCAGCATGTCCTGCGCCGCCGCCAAGGAAAGCGCATTGAAGATGGACGAATTCTTCGGGAGCTGCGACTTCCGCACCAAATATTGCGGCAGACGGGAGATCAGCAGCGAGATCAACGGCGTGCTTGATGCCATGCCTGCGCTGCTTTCCGCCAAGAGCGCGCTGGATGATATCATAGACACATCCTACGCGCCCGAAGGAAACTGGACGGAGGAACAGCTCCAAGTCTGCGGCAACGTGACAGAGCATTTCGACGAGCTGAAGGAATGGATCACATGGAACGCCATTGCAAGAGACGCCAAGAAATGCGGAATGGACTGCATGATCGAGGCATACAAACAGGGAATTGCCCACGAGGACGCCGCAGGCGGCTTCAAAAAGGTCATGGCGAAGACCCTCGCCATGCAGATCATCGACTCCGAGCCTGTGCTGAACGGCTTCTCCGGCGCGGTGTTCAATGAGAAGATCGAGCAGTTCCGGCAGATGGACAACGACCTC
>ONID01000183.1 GCA_900317765.1 uncultured Eubacteriales bacterium
AAGCTCCTGATAGAAATCGGCGTAATTGGTCTTTTTGTCGCGGATAAATTCTATCGCGGAGGAAGGGTGCCGGTTGAGCCTCCCGGTGAGAAGGTAGGGAACGTCATATCCCCATACCACGCCGGATGCCTTCAGCGGAAGGATGTACTGTTCAATAAAAGTGAGAATGGGAGAAATATTGAACTTGGGGTTTTTGAAGAAGCCGAGCAGCAGCTCCATTGCGCAGTTGCCCGCGCCGCGTCCCATGCTGCTGACGGTCGCGTCGAGGTAGCTTGCGCCGATGGACATGGACTCGATGGTGTTGGCAAAGGCAAGCTGCTGGTTGTTGTGGGCGTGAATGCCGAGGAATTTGCCGGCTTTTTCGGTGTAGGAAAGGTATTTTTCGGTCAGTCTTGCGATCTGCTCGGGATAGAGGGAGCCGTAGCTGTCGACTAAGTACAGCCCGTCGGCGCTGCTCTGGCAGATCATATCCAGCGCGCCGTCAATGTCAAAAATACTTGCGTTGGAGATCGCCATAATGTTGACGGTGGTTTCGTAGCCAAGCTCATGGCAGTATTCCACGATTTCCAGCGCGGCAGGAATGGTATTGATGTAGGTCGCCACGCGCACCATGTCAATGACGCTCTCGGAACGCGGCTTGATGTCGCGGCGGAAGTCGGTTCTTCCCACGTCCGCCATGACGGAAATCTTCATATCCGTGTTGTTCTCGCCGACAATGGCGCGGATGTCCTCGTCGTCGCAGAATTTCCACTTGCCGAACTTATCCGGGGAAAAGATGTCCTTCGACGCTTTGTAGCCGAATTCCATGTAGTCCACACCGGCCTTGACATTGGCAAGGTAGAGAGCGCGCACAAATTCATCGTCGAAATAGAAATTGTTGACCAGACCGCCATCGCGGATGGTCGCGTCCAGCACCTTGACGTCGGGTCTGTAGGAGACGATATTGCCTCTTCTGTTCATTTTTTACATGTTCCTCTCATAAATAAATAGGTGCAAACACTTGCAAAACATTATATCATGCGGTTTCAGCATTTGCAATATTTTTTGTCATTTTTATCAATTTTCATATTTTCATAAAAATTGCCTCGGAAACCCAATCAGAATTACCGGGGCATTTATAGGATGCGCAATGACAGAAAATCACGCGGCTTTTTGCTTGTTCTTCTTTGTAAAGAGCTTTGCGATGGCGTCGCCTGCTATCATCGTGATCGCGGAACTGATGGCGGTGAACACGACAATCGCCCATACCTTGAACCCGTTGTCGTAATCCTTCAGGTAATAATTCGTCGCGTATATCGCGGAAAGCTGCGACAGATAGACCGGAAGGGTGATCTTGCCGAGGAAGTAGCAAGTCTCATTGTCAAAGATCGTTCCGGAATAGGTCAGTCCGCTGAAGGAAAGCAGCACTCCGCCGAAGATGAACGCCAACGCGCCGTATTCCCAGCCGTAGGGCAGTGTGAGCAGCGTAATGACGACCGCCCCTATATACATCACCCATTCGAGAACCGTCAGCACGATCCGCACAGACTTGCCTGCCTTGTCGGAAAGAGGAGCCAATCCGTATCTGCCGAGGCTGTAGCCAAAAGTTCCCAGCAATATCTCCGCAAGCGCACGGATGTCGCCCTTGTAGATGAACATCTCGCCGCCGATATACATCGGACGTGTAACGCCCGTGAGCGAGGGAAATTCGCAGCACATCCAGACCAGAAGACCCACGGAAGCAACCGGCGCCACATACCGGGTGACCACCTTGAAATTCAGGCGGCAGAGGAAGTACACAATAAGTATGGCAATCAGCATCGCCGACAGGTACCATTCAATGTGATTGAGGGGCGAACCCATAAACCCAGTCATCTGGACGAGAAACAAACTGGGAATCGCGGAGCAGAATCTGTCCCACGCCGACCAATTGGGCATATCCCAGTGAATCAGCACCATCACGCCGAACAGCACTGCGAAGGCGACAATATGCTGCGGGAAGGTGGAGATGTACTTCTTCCAGAAATACTTTCCGGTGTCGGCAAAGACATTGGTCTTTTTCTCTGCGCGCTGGAGCTGCTTGTCTAAACTCTGCGCCAGGAACACACCCGTCAGCAGGAAGAAGAACTCCACACCCATGGCCCCGTGCGGAAACAGTGCGAGAAAAACGCCCTTATTCAGCGACGGCGAACCGTAGGTGTATTTCCCGATGTGGTAAAAGAAAATTGTCATGCAAAAGACAAACCGCATGAATTCGAGAGTACCGTTTCGCTTTTTCAGTGTTGAAGCCATTGATCCATCTCTCCTTGAATTTACTTGTCATCATACATTCATATGATATTCACATTATAGCACATTCTTTTATCAATATCAATATTTTCCATAATTTTTTTATTTTACGCCGCCTGTTGTTGTCAGATTTTTCAAATATTTTTCAAGACTGTGCCAATAAAATATTTCCAATAATTTTTTATAATATTTCCTCAAAAAATACTTGACAAAATGAAATATCGGGTGTAGTATGTAACTGTACTAATAAAGCTAATACAGTTAGTTAGCACATGACACTTAATGCGGAGGTGACACATTGAATGTATACCACAGATAATCTCAGCGGCGTTCCGGTCTATGAACAGATCGTCCGCCAGACAGAAGCCTTTATCTTAGCGGGCATTATGCAGCCCGATTCGCCGATGCCTTCCGTGCGTTCGGTTGCAACCGAGATAGCCGCCAATCCCAATACCGTACAGAAAGCATATTCCAACCTGCTCGGGCGCGGCATCATCTACGCCGTTCCCGGAAAAGGCAGCTTCATCAGCCCCGACGCAAGGCAAAAGCTCAGAAACGAGCTGGAACAAAAGCTCGCGTCGGTCGAACAGATGGCTTCCCAATTCGCCTGCGCCGGCATCGCCAAACAGGACGTCCTCGACGCGGTCGAAAGAGGATACCAAAGCGCTCGCATTCGCTCGCTAAAAGAATAAAGAATAGAGAATAAATAATAATGAATAATTTAGGAGCGCCTGCGGCGCTGGAATTAATAACGAAAGGATGAAAACCTGATGATAAACGCCACTAATGTGACTAAGAAATTCGGCGATTTCACCGCGCTGGACAGCGTGAGCCTGTCAGTCGGAACCGGCAGCATTTTCGGTCTGGTCGGCTCCAACGGCGCGGGTAAATCCACCTTCATGCGTCTGATGTCGGGAGTTTACAGGCTCGACGGCGGGAGCATTTCCATTGACGGCAGGGACATTACCGAAAGCCCCGATGTCAGAAACAACCTCATTTATGTGCCGGACGACCTTTATTTCATTCCCAACTGCAACATGGACAGCATGGCAAAGCTCTGCAAAAACAGCCGCGCCGATTTTGACGATAAACTCTACGCCGAGCTTGCGGAAAAGTTTGAGGCAAGCCGCAAAAAGCCCATCCGTTCCATGAGCAAGGGCATGAAGCGGCAGGCGGCTCTGATATTAGCCCTTGCCTCCAAGCCCGACATCCTGCTGATCGACGAAACCTTTGACGGTCTGGACGTCATCAAGCGCCACGGCATGAGGGAAATCCTCTGTCAGGCAGTCGCGGACAGAGGGCTCACCGTGATTATGGCAACCCATTCCATGCGTGAAGTAGACGACATGTGCGACTCCATCGCCATGCTGCACAAGGGACACATCACCCTGCAATCCGAACTCGACGAGGCAAAGACCTCCCTCTGCAAGGTGCAGATTGCCTTCCCGGAGGATTTCACGCAGAGCGCGGTGGAATTTGACGGCGCGAAGATCACCGACTTCACCAAGGACGGCACGGTCGCCACGGTTATCTTTGAGAACGACCGCGAACAGGTGGAACGCGAGCTGAAAGCCAAAAATCCCCTGCTCATGAACGTCCTTCCGCTCTCGCTCGAAGAAGTCTTTATCTACAAGAACAGATGA
>ONID01000160.1 GCA_900317765.1 uncultured Eubacteriales bacterium
ATCAAGAGATTTGCTCCCCAGATGAAGATCATCGCTCCCTGGAGAACATGGGAATTCAAGAGCCGTGAGCAGGAGATCGAGTACGCCGAGCAGCACAACATTCCTCTGAAGATAAACAGAGAAACCAACTATTCCAAGGATAAGAATCTCTGGCACCTTTCGCACGAAGGTCTTGACCTTGAGAATCCCTGGAACGAGCCTATGTACGACAAGATCCTCGAAATGGGCGTTTCCCCTGAGAAGGCTCCCGACGAGGCGACATACATCACCCTGAGCTTTGAGAAGGGCATTCCGGTAGCCCTCAACGGCGAGAAGCTGGACGGTCCCGCCATGGTGGCTGCACTCAATGAGCTGGGCGGCAAGAACGGCATCGGTATCGCAGACATGGTGGAGAATCGTCTGGTCGGTATGAAGAGCCGCGGCGTTTATGAGACTCCCGGCGGAACCATTCTCTATCACGCTCACAACAAGCTGGAGGAAATCTGCCTTGACCGCGACACATATCACTACAAGCAGCAGGTTGCCATCCGCTTTGCCGAGCTGGTATACTTCGGTCAGTGGTACACACCTCTCCGCGAGGCGCTTTCCGCATTTGTGGACAGCACCCAGGAGAAGGTCACAGGCGATGTCCGTCTGAAGCTCTACAAGGGCAACATCATCGACGCCGGCGTAAAATCTCCCTATTCTCTCTATGATGAGGATATCGCAACCTTCGACGAGGACGAGGTTTACGACCAGAACGATTCGGCAGGCTTCATCAACCTTTTCGGACTGCCCATTAAGGTTCAGGCTATGAAGGAACAGGCTGCCGCAAAACAGGATCAATAATTTGCAATCGGTCATAAAGATCGGGTCATTCATCGCGCAGGGCAGGGAAAAATGGGATTTCTCTGCTCTGCGCGATTATTATAATTTAGAAATATTTTTATTTCAGAAAGGATGTCAAAATCATGCCAGTTATTATCAACGAAAAAAAGACCATCAACCTTCCCAAAAAGACAATCGCAATTGTTGTTGTGCTGATTGTTGCAGTCATTGTGCTGTTCAGCAGCATTACCATTGTGGATGCAGGACATACAGGCGTTATCAATACACTCGGACACGTCAGCGAGAACGTGCTTCAGGAGGGCATTCACCTCAAAATTCCCTTTATTCAGACCATCATCAAGATGGACAACCGCATTGTCAAGCTGGAAGTCGAAACCGAGGCATTCTCGAAAGATTTGCAGACGGTGGAGACGAAGCTCGCCATCAATTACCGCGTGTCCAAGGACAAATCCTACGCGATTTACAAGAACGTCGGCAGCGATTACGAGACAATTCTGGTCAGCCCCGCTGTCAACGAGGTTTTGAAGGCGATCACCGCCAAATACACCGCCGAAGAGAGCGTTGCCAACCGTTCGCTCATTTCGCAGGGCTTGATCGAGGAGCTGAACAATAAGCTCAATAAGAACGGCATTTATGTCGAGGACGTTAACATTATCAACTTTGAATTCTCCGAGGCGTATATTGCCGCCATTGAGGAAAAACAGGTTGCCGAGCAGAGACTTCTCAAGGCAAGGACCGAGAAGGAAGAAGCCATTGTCAAGGCGGAAGCCGAGGCAGAAACACTCCGTATACAGTCGGAAGCACAGGCGAAGGCGAACAACATCCTGAGCAAATCGCTCAATGAAAACCTTATCCGCTACGAGATGATGAAGAAGTGGAACGGCGAACTGCCGATGGTGACGGACGGCAACACGATCATTGATTTCTCGGAGTTCAGCAAGAAGAAATAAGGAATAAGAAAAAAAGCAAGCGCAGCGCCATAACTAGCGAGCGAACGCGAGCGTGGGAGTCCAGGGGGAACTTGTTCCTCCTGGCAGGTCCAGGGCAGCGCCCTGGCGGGAGTGGTGAGGGCAGAGCCCTCACGAGCGAAGCCTTTGGCTGAGCGAGCAAAACGCACCAAGACAGGCAACAAGGTCGGGCGAATACCGACGGAGGAACCGTCCATAAGCAAGACGCACCAAGACAGGCAACAAGGTCGGGCGAATACCGACGGAGGAACCGTCCATAAGCAAAACGCACCAAGACAGGCAACAAGGTCGGGCGAATACCGACGGAGGAACCCGTTTTCTCATTGAATCCATCTGATATATAATATCAATTACTCACATTCGCATACAATGAGTGCTTCTCAGGCGTCCGCTCGCTGCTGACGCAGCATTGCTGGTGCGTCATTTTTGGGCTTCGCTCCCTTTGGTTGATCGGGGTATCATCTTATGCTTTAGTGACTCGTGGGGACGCCGTCCCCACACCCCTGCCAAAGGAGCCTTGCCCCTTTGGAATCCCATTGTACGGTGCGATTGTTGATTTTAGTGCAAAGGAGATTACACAAAAATGCAGCTTTGGCAGGGACGCTTTTCTAAGGCGATCGACAAAAAAACAAACGACTTCAATTCATCCATTTCCTTCGACAGCCGCATGTTCCGTGAGGACATCGAAGGCAGCATGGCACACGCCGATATGCTCGGCACTTGCGGCATCATCGACCGTTCGGAAGCCGACAAGATCATCGAGGGCTTGAAGGGCATTTTAGCAGACATCGAGAACGGTACCCTTCCCATCGATATGGAAGCCGAGGACATTCACACCTTCGTGGAGGGCGAACTCACTTCGCGCCTCGGCAGCACAGGCAAGCGTCTGCACACCTCCCGCAGCCGCAACGATCAGGTCGCGCTGGATATTCGCCTTAACCTTCGCAAGCAGGCGGATGAAATACTCGCTGACCTCAAAGAATTGCTGGATATCATCTGCAACAAGGCGGAGGAGAACGCCGAGACCGTTATGCCCGGTTACACTCACCTTCAGCGCGCGCAGCCGATTACCTTCGGTCATCATCTGCTCGCTTATGCTGAAATGCTGCTGCGCGATATGCAGCGCATGGAGGACGCAAAGAAGCGCATGAACGTCAACCCTCTGGGCAGCTGTGCCCTCGCAGGAACGACCTACGAAATTGACCGCAGCCTCACAACCGCGGCGCTTGGAATGGACGATTATTCCCGCAACAGCCTTGACGGCGTTTCCGACCGCGATTTCTGCCTGGAACTGGCTTCTGCTCTGGCGATTGTGATGGTGCATCTCTCACGTTTTGCCGAGGAAATCATCCTCTGGTGCTCGTGGGAATTCAAATTCATCGAGCTGGACGACGCATTTTCCACCGGTTCCTCCATCATGCCGCAGAAGAAAAACCCTGATATTGCCGAGCTGGTCCGCGGCAAATCCGGCAGGGTGTTCGGTGACCTGATGACACTGCTCACTGTCATGAAGGGCATTCCGCTTGCCTACAACAAGGACATGCAGGAGGACAAGGAAGCCATCTTTGATTCCTTTGACACCGTGAAGATGTGCATTACCACCTTTATTCCCATGCTCGACACCATGACGGTACTCAAAGACAACATGAGAGCCGCCGCCGCGAAAGGCTTTATCAACGCCACCGACTGCGCGGATTATCTGGTCAAAAAGGGACTTCCCTTCCGCGACGCGTACAAAGCGACCGGAACACTTGTGGCTAAGTGTATTGAGATGGGAGAAACCCTTGAAACGCTGCCTCTCGACGAATACAAAAAGATATGCGATACCTTCGACGAAGGCGTTTACGAGGCGATTAATCTCGACGTCTGCGTCAGCCAGCGCAAGAGCGCAGGCGGTCCCGCGAAGGAAAATACCCTTGCCAATGTTGAGAGAATACGCGGAATGATAAGCTGACAATTTTTCATTTTCTGGATAGGCGATTGTAAAACAAAAAAGAAAAAAAGCATAGCGCAGCGCTAACAAGCGAGCGTATGCGAGCGTGGGGTCCAGGGGGCAAGGCTCCCTGGCAGGTCAAGGGCAGGGCCCTTGCGGGGAGTGGGGCAGAGCCCCACGAGGAAAAACTTCGTTTTGAACAATGCATGACCCCACCAATTTCCAGCTTTTTCCAAGTTTTACAATCATCTAAATTTTCCTGATCAAAGGAGACAATCTTATGGCCATACGCAGGGCATCACAAAATGACATTCAGGCACTCAGCGAATTGCTGCGGCAGGTGTGCAATGTACATCATCAGGGCAGACCCGACCTTTTCAAGCAGGATGGAACCAAATACACTCCGGAGCAGCTTGTGGAATTGATTCAGGACGACAGCCGACCCATCTTCGTCGCCGATACGGAGAACGGTGTCAAGGGTTATGCCTTCTGTATGTTCAAACAGCAGTTAAGTGACACATGTGTGACCGACATCAAGACACTCTACATAGACGACATATGTGTGGATGAAAACTGCCGGGGACAGCATATTGGACGTCAGCTGTATGAATATGTGCTGCAATTCGCAAGAGAAAAGGGCTGCTACAACGTTACGCTCAATGTCTGGTGCTGCAATCCCTCTGCGATCAGATTCTATGAGAGCTGCGGGCTTGTTCCTCAGAAGATGGGAATGGAGAAGATATTGTGATGGACATATTCAAAAAATTCTACAAAAAGGTTACCTCGCTGATCCTGTGTGTTTTCAGCGTCATCGGACTGGCAACTGGTATCAGGAATCTGACCGGCAAAGAGCGGAAGCGACTGGGAATCATTGGCGGAGCAGACGGCCCCACAGCTGTGGTAATTTCAGACGATGATAATCCTGTAAAGACTTTTCTTAAATTTGTTGCCACGTGGTCAACTATCATTGCTGCCATTTCCACACTGCTGCTTGCTCTCATAAAAAAATATGTGGAGGACTGATCTCATATGAAATCGAGAAGAGAATACTTTGAGTCGAGAAAAATGCTTATGATTGGCAGTCGCGTTTGCTACGGTATCTCAATCATGCTATTAATGTTTTGCATGGTTATGACAAGTGGATTTGCCACTGTTGCCGTTATTATAGCGCTGCTGATGTTAGGCGGCATCATGTGCAGCCTTTATGCAGGAAGACAGAAGGAATTTCTCTTCTGTCCGAAATGCGGATCAAAAAACATCGTGAAAAAGGGATTCCTCGGAGTCCCGTCTTCCATCGCGGAGGAATGTCCCGACTGCCATGCAAAGCTCGAACTCAACAAGCCTGTGAACAAGGACTGATTTTTGTTATATGTCAAAGTTTTTACTCAGACTGTCTCATTCACGCGTTATTCCCGGCGGAATCACCGCTCCGCTGGGTTTTACGGCTGCGGGAATTCACAGCGGTATGCGCCGCAACAAGAGCAAACGCGATCTTGCCATGGTGCGCTGCGACGTGCGGTGCGCTGCTGCGGGGGCATATACGCAGAATCTTGTCAAAGGCGCTTCCATTGCCGTTACGAGAGAGAATATTGCAGACGGATACGCGCAGGGCATTATCTGCAACAGCGGCAACGCCAACACCTGCAACGCCGACGGCGAACAGAAGGCGCGTGAAATGTGCCGCATTGCCGCCGAAGCGATGAATATTGCCCCCGAGGATGTGATTGTAGCTTCCACCGGCGTGATCGGACAGGTGCTCAATTTAGATCCTATACGCAATTCCGCAGCGGAACTGGCTTCACGCCTGCGTTATGACGGAGGAAGTGAAGCGGCTGACGCGATACTCACCACCGACCGCTACCGCAAGGAAATATCCTTTGAATACGATCTCTGCGGAACAACCGTGCGATTCGGCGCGATGGCAAAAGGTTCCGG
>ONID01000194.1 GCA_900317765.1 uncultured Eubacteriales bacterium
GACGTGGAGGCAATCAAGACGGCATTGAAGAAATGCGAGCCGAACGCTCATTATTCTGCGTCCGATGAGAGAACAGCTTTGATGAATACCGATCTTCCGGAGGAAGTCATCCGCTGGCTGGTGACGGAATACGGCGCGGATATCAATTACGCCGACAAATATGGCAATACGGCGCTCAGTAAAGCGGCCGTGCGCAAGCCCGGACATCTCGAACTGCTGGTGTCGCTCGGCGCGGATGTGAATTTTCAGAAGGGAAATACCCCGACAGCACTCATGTATGCCGCCATGTATCACCGCCCGAACAGTGTGAAGGAGCTGCTTCGTCTGGGGGCAGACGCGCATATGACGGGCGGGTATTTGCAGCACAACGCCTTGGAAGAAGCTCTTTCCCACTGCGAGAACGCCAATCTTCCGCAAATGGCTGAGATAGCCGGAATCCTCATTGAAGCGGGTATCGGAATCACTGACGATATGAAGAAGCAGGTCGCGGGTATCGGAAAGAATTTCGAATTCTACCGCGACAGCTTCGATCCGGACTATCTGCCGGTGTGCGACGCGGGACTTGCGGAGCTGTATCAGATATTCGACGTGCCGCCTGTTCCGCACAAACGGAAGTACGACGGCAGCGCGCCGATTTCCGTCAGGGGTAAGACCTGGACACAGCAGTACAACGAGCTGTGGGACCTGCTTGTTCCGGGCAGCGGTAAGGCGAAATATGTACAGGGCGAAGCCATCCGCATTGCCGGACGACTGAGTCACGAAATTCTCGACAACGGCGGGACCAACTGGAACGACGATTTCCGTGCCATGCGGGATGCACTCGCTGAGATACTGTCAGGCGGCAAGCCTGCCGAAGAAAAAATCATTCAGCAAGTCAAAAAAATCTCCCCGAACACCGATGAAGCCGCGTTTGAGAACATCGCAAAGGCAGTCGTCCAATGGATTCTTGCCAATTCATCCCCGGTGGAACTGGGCGAGGTTTCTTATAGAAGGTGAAAAAATGAAAAAAATCCTGATTATCAACGGGCCGAATCTGAATATGGTGGGTGTCCGTGAACCGGGCGTTTACGGCACTGAAACGCTCGGAACCATATGCGACAAAATTAAAACATACGCCGGGTCGCTGGGACTGGAAGCCGAATTCATCCAGAGCAATCACGAGGGCGTGATTCTTGATAAAATTCACACCGCCAAGGGCGAATATGCGGGCGTTGTGATCAATGCCGGTGCGTGGACGCATTACAGCTACGCGCTGCGCGACGCGATCGCAGCCGTCAAGCCGCTCCCCTTCGTGGAGGTGCATATGTCCAATATCCACGCCCGCGAGGAATTCAGGCATCATTCCGTGATTTCACCTGTCTGCGTCGGGCAGATCTGCGGCTTCGGCGCCAACAGCTATATTTTAGGCGTGCAGGCGCTTGCCCAGATAATCAATGAATAAAAGGAAGTAGTTTATCATGGCTAATAAATTTTCTTGGCGCACTAATCAGCTGCTCTCGATCATTCCGGAGCAATACGACGGCGCGCTGATTATGTCCGAGATCAACGGCAGATATTTTACAGGCTTCAACTGCGACAACGGATATTTCTTCGTGACGCGGAAGGGCTGCGTTTTTGTCACCGATTCGCGCTACACCGAGGCGGCTCAGAAGGCGGTCGATTGGTGCGAGGTGATGGAGTACAGCACCCCGCAGATGAAGGAGACATTCGGCGGCGTCGCCCGGAAGCTCGGACTGAATAACATTGTGGTGGAATCCGACCGGATGACCCTTTCACAGTACAGGATGATGTCCGATCTCCTCGAACCCGCCGCGCTGTGCGAAGATGGAGGACTCGACAGGCTGATCGAATCGCTGCGCGTTCACAAGGACAGCGACGAGATCGCCTGCATGAAAGCTGCGCAGGGCATCGCCGAGCAGACGCTCCGGCATGTCTACGGCATGATCAGGGAAGGCGTGACCGAAGCCGATCTCGCCTTTGAGTTTGAATTCTACGCCCGCAGACTGGGCGCCGAACGGCTTGCGTTTGATTCCATCGTTGCTTCGGGCGAAAACGGTTCCATGCCGCACGCTGTCCCGGGGGCACGAAGAATCCGGAAGGGCGACCTCATCACCTTCGACGTGGGCTGCGTGGTGGGGGGCTATCACTCCGACATGACCAGAACCGTCGCCTACGGCGAGATCAGCGACGAGCAGCGCAGGATATACAATATCGTGCTCCGTGCCCAGCAGACCGCCATGGACTACCTCTTTGCGGGGGGTGACGACCTCGCCGAATGTGACGCCGCGGCGCGTGACATCATAAAGGCTGAGGGCTACGGTGATTATTTCGGTCACGGAACGGGTCACGGCGTGGGTCTGGAGATTCACGAGTTCCCGTCGGTTTCCTTCAGGGGCGGCAAGATCCCGGAAAATGCTGTCATCACGGTGGAACCGGGAATTTATATTCCGGGCAAATACGGCGTCAGAATAGAAAATATGCTCTGTAAAACAGCGGACGGAGCGGTTGACCTGGCGGAGATGGACAGGGAACTGCTCATTCTCTGATAATTCTTTTCGACCGTAACAGGCAATTTGCCTAATTTTTTAAAAATATTTAAAAAAGAATGTAAAAATGACTTGCAATTATTAGATTTTTATATTATAATACAAATCGGTAAGTTATTTCATGGAGGTAAACTAAATGATAGTAGCAGGCGATTTCAGAAACGG
>ONID01000162.1 GCA_900317765.1 uncultured Eubacteriales bacterium
GAGAAAATCAATTTTAGTAAAGTCGATAGCAATTGGATTTTGCCGATCATTCAGAACAAGGAAGCGCTGGCTTCTTCTTTGCTTGAAGGAACACAGGCAACGCTCGATGGAGTTCTCATTAATCAGGTGTCCCCGAACACAGAGGACAAAAACCTCAACGAAATTGTAAATTATTTAAAGGCGTCCTCCATTGGTTATCAGAGGTTAAAGCGAGGGGATTTTGATAATGAGCTTTTTCTTGAAATGCACAGAGTCCTTTTATCAGGCGGCGTTCGCAAAAACACAGATACGATCGGTGAATATCGCACCACTCAGAATTACATCGGTAAGAATGACGGAGAGCTTGTTTATACGCCGCCAAAGCCGGAAAAGGTTCCCGCACTCATGAACAATCTGATAGCATATATCAATTCTGACGATATTAAAACACGTCCGCTTATCCGAATAGCTATCATTCACGCGCAATTCGAAACTATTCACCCGTTTGGTGACGGGAACGGAAGAGTGGGAAGGATTCTGATACCTCTTTATCTTTACGCCAAAGGTCAGATTCCCATGCCCTATTTCTTTATCAGTGAGGCATTGGAACGGGAAAAGCATAAGTATTACAAGCTATTGATGGATATCAGAACCTCCAACCATTGGAATGAGTGGATCAGATTTTTCCTCGAAACGGTGGCTAAACAGTGCAGAAAATACATCCGTATTTTCAATCAGATCAATGACCTCTATGACAAAACTGTAAGGCAGACTTGTAACCTGATCAATTCACCGAATGCTGTCCGGATTGTAGACGCGATGTTCAAATATCCTATTTTCGACTCAAAAATCATGCAGGAGGAAACAGGTATTTCATCGACCACTATCAATCGCTATCTCAATATTCTGCTGAAAAACAATGTTTTATACACAGATGGCAAACAACGTAATAGGCTCTTCTTCTTTTATGATCTTGTTGCCTTGATACGCGAATAATTCATTTCAGAAAAGAAAGGTGGTGATGCCTTTGATTGTAATCTTCTAATAAAGAAAAACGCAACGGCTTCAGATACTGTTGCCGCAGTATCTGCCATTGCGTTCCCTAGTTATGCTATAATGCACAACCTTCGTAAGTTGTATTTTAGCATATTCTGGGAATTTTGTCTATTGACATAATAACTAAAAATGAAATGAGGAATATGCTATTAGTAAACCTAACTTTTATGAATACCAGCTTGATCTTATTGGAAACATTTTAGCGTCAGGTGCTACTCTTGTGGGCAAACATAGCTTTCCAGCCTTAATGCCTCAGAAACTTATTCCTGATGTAATGCCGCTTCCTGTGAATTATATGATGAGCGACGATAATATTTCGAAGAATTGGTATCATTGCTTCGTTGGCGATACACAGTTTGAAAGATTCTGGAGTAACTTTAATAAGTATGCACCATATATACGTTCTGCCAAGGGCTTGATTTCGACGGATTTTAGTTTGTATCGAGACATACCCGAAGACACACAGATTCGTAATTGCTATCGCAACAGGGTAATGACCTATGCAATGCAGAAGCTTAATCCAAATGTAATACCTACTGCCGGATTCGGTGGTGAAAATACTTGGAGTTGGTGCTTTGACAGTTTACCCAAACACTCCACTTATGCTATCACAACGAATGGTGTTCTTTCAGACCCGGAAGCCTGCAGACTGTTTATCGGTGGGGTCAATGCTCTTGTACAGACTCTTGAACCATATGCGCTTATTGTATGCGGTAACTATCCCAAATGGCTTGACACAAAATATCCGGGAGTTCGTATAATCCCGATACTTAGTTACAGTCAGATATGGCGTACAAGGAGGTGTGGCTGATGGGTGGTTACGGAGGTGCAAGCGGGCGCGTCAAGGATAAATGCTATTATGATACCGGCGGACATAAGGTGAAAGATCAGAATGCTGTTGCAGTAGGAGAGTATTACATCAAACAGGGAAAGTACGTGGTTTTTCTTAAACAGATTCCCGATGAAAACAGGGCAGATATGTCTGTTGAAGGTGTTCATGTAGAGGTAAAAGGAATGTCTTCGCCGAATCCGGGGCAGGTAGCGAAAAATATAAAAAAAGGATTCATTCAGGTGGATGCCGATAATAAAAGATATCCTAAAGAAACTCACCGTTCCGGCGTTGTTGTTATCCTATCTGAGTATAAAACTCTTGAGGAAGCACAGAGAATTGTCAAGGCGGGATATGACGAAGCAGTTAGAAAAGGCTATGTTACAGGTAGCGTTAAATTGCTTCACGACGGTAAAATGTACAATATCACATAGGAGGTTAACATATGGCAGGATTAAAATGCAGCTATTGCGGCGAAAGCATACGATATCATGGAACTCCGAACGGCATTGAACATACCGTGTTTCCCGTGAAAAATTGGGAAAAGCTTGTTTCGACCGTGTATGATGCAAATAATGAACGTATGCACGAAGAGTGGAACGTACCAGGTCCTTATCTGTATAGAGCTGATACAATCTGGGAAGATTTTGAGGATGATTATTTTGAAGTCTGGATATGCCCACATTGTGGAACCGTAGCGGTATTTGACAATAGCGGGATTCATGTCAGAGCAGTTTATACACCGATCAAAGATGTCGTAGAGATTAACAGGTACGCTGAAAAATATGTCGTGTTCTCCGATTATGAATGGGAGAAAATAGCTGATTCTTCGATACCAGTTTCGGAGATACCAACTAAGTTTAAAATTTCATACCATATAATTGCGAATGACGATTATATATGGCTTTTAAGTTCGGATTTTGAATCTGACTGCTGTAAGGTGTATAAGCGAATAGCTATCGCTGCGGAGTGATAAATGGAAGGACATTCGAAGAAATGGGAAACCCGCAAAACAAATCAGGATAGCAAGTGGAGGTCATGGTCAAAGAGGAATGGATTTACTTGATAAATACCATATAAAGTACAACATCACCAAAACTTGGGCAAATGGTGTTAGGGTTGGTAATGTGCCTGATCATAAGGATAAACGAAAAGCAAGAGCTAACAATCAGGCTTGGTTTCCGAAGCAGTGGACTACTAAAGATATAAAACGCGCTGGAGAACACGTTGCTAGTTTGAAACATAATCGTAACACGTCAAATGGGAAACCCGTATTCGGCGTTTATAAAGGCGTTCGAGTTGGTGTAATTAGAACTAAAGGTAGACCTGCAACAATATTTCCCGATGTGGATCAGTCGTCTGTATTTAGAAAGGGGAAAAAACATAAATGAATGTAAGTAAACTCAGAACTGAGCTTGAGCATAGACTTTCTCTTGATGTAAATGATGATTATGGTATTGAGGAAAGCTGGAAGAATCTGACTTCTATTCTTTCAGATAATATTGTCGATACTATCAACTTTTTTTCGAAAGAGTGTACAGATGAAGAGCTTTTCTGGCTCTCCGAAGTATTTTCTGATATTTCAGAGATCGTGCAAAACAAAGAGTTTGTCCAGGTTCTTCGCTCTCGTCTCTCACAAGTAACTCGTGAATCGTATGATCAAAACTCTTTTAAGAGTGAACACATGAAAAAATGGATTGATTATGATGAGTATGTCAGAAGCGTGAATTTGGACATAGACTATGCTGAAGGTGCGCTCAGGGAAGAATAACTAGTATCATGCTTGATTGTCTATTACCTCGCCTATAATCCGGACAACCCTATCGGAAAGAAATTCACTGTGCGTGCTGGGAGAAAACCGCGATGTGAAAACCGAATAAGCATCAGCCGCAGAGCAACCCTATCGGGAAAAGATTCGCTGTGCGTGTGTACGCGATGTAATTGCATTGGCAAATGCCATAAAAGCAAGCCATCCGTTTTGTGATGGGTTACGC
>ONID01000002.1 GCA_900317765.1 uncultured Eubacteriales bacterium
GCGATTCTCGCGGCGTGTCTGCCGCCTTCGAATTCCGTGGTGAGGAACAGCTCCACCAGCTCCACGGCGACGCCGGGACCGATCACTCTGCCGCCCATGCAGAGGATGTTCGCGTCATTGTGCAGGCGGGTGTATTTTGCGCTGAAATGGTCAGAACAGCAGGCGGCGCGGATGCCTTTGACCTTGTTGGCAGCCATGGACATACCGATGCCCGTGCCGCAGATGAGAATGCCCTTTTCACATTCGCCGCTTGCGACGCTGTGTCCGACAGCGGAGGCAATGGGCGCGTAATTGACCGAAGCCTCGGAATCGGTTCCGAAGTCCTTGAATGCGATGTTTTTCTCATTGAGGTATTTTATGATTTCCTGTTTCAGGGCAAATCCCCCGTGATCACATCCGATTGCTATCATATGTGTGTCTCCTTTTGTAAGTTTATTTTGCGCCTTCCGGCATTTTATCGCCCAGCAGTCCGAGTATCATGTTGGCTGCTCTTTCAGATGCATTCCCGTCGTCAACACAGCCTTTGTCTTTCAGAAATGCATCCACATCGCTGACAAATTTCCCGTTGTCGAAATCCTTTATACATGCCACCGCTTCCGAATTGTCGGTCGCCAGCGGGAACGGCACGGTGGTGATCGGATAATAGAAGCCCGTGCTGTTCTGGTACTGCTCCAGATCGGGCGCGTAGATCATGCCTGGCTTTTTCATTTCCACATAGTCATAGATCCAGCTGGAATAATCCGTGATGGCAAAATCTATGGCGACCATCAGCTCCTGAATGTCGGTGTACAGCGTGCCGTCAAGGACATGTTCCGTGTTGACCGTCTTATGGAACACCCTCGCGTCCCTGAAATGAAGTCTTTTCAAGACGTACCAGTCGCCGCCGAATTTCTGTGTGAGCGCGTCCTTCAGCTTTTCAGCGTCAAGCTGTTCCAGCTCGTCCGATGTCTCGCGGGAAAAGGTAGGCGCATACAGTACGAGCTTTGCGTCGTGCGGCAGTCCGTAGAAATCCCGCACCTTGTTGTGAAGCGCATTGCCCGGGTCACCTTCGTGCAGAATGTCACAGCGTGCGTGACCGTACATCAGAAGCGGCGTTTTGCCCCAGAAGGAATTCCGGTAGACGTCGTTTTCAAATGTGCTGTTGGAAATAATGAAATCGCTGATCTCGCCGCAGAGAAAGCTCACTTTCATCCGGCGGGGATTGGAGAAGGAATCCGTTTCGATTTTTTTGATGCCGAGAGAACCGTGCATTGTTTCGACGAGGTACTGCCCTTCTTTCTTGTTGAAGGGCTGCTTGACAAAGTTGAAGGCATTGTCCACCAGCACCTTGGAACGGTAAAGTGCCCGGTAATATTCGGGCGCTCCGAAGAGCACCGTTTTCAGACCGTCCGGAAAATCCTTTTTATCTTTCCTGTCAAGGACAACCCATGTGCAGTTGAGATCGGTTTTTTTTTCGAGCATTTTCTGGCAGATATATTTCGGATTGCAGGCAAACGTCCCCTGAAATGTAAAAAACATGACGTTGTTGCTGTCAGGATGATACATGCCGCTGATCGCCTTGTAGAAATACGCAAGTATCCGGCGCTGCGATTTGATGCAAAACTCTTTGAAATTCATTTGTTTTATTTCTCTCCGTCAATTTGTCGTTTTTTAAGCGCCATTTTTTCCCTCTCCGCCTGAGAGGGTCTGAGGTAGGTCGGAATCAGTCTGTCGGGCGGAACAGTCCCCTGTTCGCTGATGATTCTCTGCGCCGCCATGGCCACGCCGAAGCCCCTTGCGTAACGCAGATGCTCCGGCACAAGTCGCACGTCCGGCAGTTTGTCCTTCATGTACTCATAACAGAGTAACGCACCGTCCCCGGCAAGCAAAACCGTTTTTTGTCCGTCCTTCAGCTCACAGGTCAGTTCTTCGATGGAGATCGCCCTGTCGTCGCAGAGACGTGTGATCTTCTGACCGTCAAAGGTAAACAGCGCATTGTATACCTGCTGCCGTCTTGCGTCCATCACGGCGCAGACAATTCCGTCCGACGCCATGCAGCTGCAGGCAATTGCTTCCAGCGTGGATACGCCCACACAGGGAGTGCCGGAGGTGTATGCCATGCCCTTGACAGCCGCAACGCCTATCCGTATGCCGGTGAAGGAGCCGGGACCGGACGACACCGCGTAGCAGCCGATGTCCTCCGCCTTCAGCTTTGCGTTGGCTAAGGTATTTGACACCATAGGAAGCAGCGTTTCACTGTGTGTCAGACCGACCCGGACAAAGCTCTCGGCAATGATGTTTTCTCCGTCAACGATCGCACACCCGGCGGAAATGGCCGAACTGTCGATTGCCAGAATTTTCATATCTTTTTCAGATCGCTTTCATTTGGTTTTATTGAGGAAGCTCCATGCCGCTGATGCTGAACACGCGGGTATTGTCGTGATCGGGAGCGGCTATTTCAATGTCAATCCGTTCCTCCGGGAGAGCGCCCTCGATGTTCTCGCTCCATTCGGTGACGACAACGCCCTGACCGAGGTAATCGAAAAAGCCTGTGGAATAGAGATCGTCCCAGCTCTCCACGCGGTACATGTCGAAGTGGTAAAGCATTTGTCCGTTTTTGCCTTCGTGTTCGTGAACGATGGCAAAGGTGGGACTGGAGATTTCGTTCGGGTCCATTCCCAGCCCTTCGGCAAGTCCCCGGACGAAGGCTGTTTTGCCCATTCCGAGACCGCCGAAAAGGGCGATCATTTCGTCTCCTTTGAGGGCGTTTCCGATGCGTCTGCCCAGAGCTTCCGTTTCCTCGGCGGAATGTGTGGTGAATCCGGCAACCATCAGAACAGACCTGTGATGGAGCCGTTGCCGTCCACGTCGATCTTGTTGGCAGCGGGCACCTTGGGAAGACCCGGCATGGTCATAATGTCGCCGGTGAGCGCCACGACGAATCCCGCGCCGTGAGAGAGCCTGACTTCCTTGACGGTGATCTCAAAGTCTGTCGGTCTTCCGAGCACGGTCGGATCGTCCGAGAGGGAATACTGCGTTTTGGCGATGCAGACCGGCATATTCTCGGCGAGCTGCTCGAAGGAAGCGATCTGTTTTTCGGCTGCGGAAGTGTAATTGACCTTGGAAGCGCCGTAGATCTTGGTGGCAATTTCATTGATCTTTTCCTTGATGGAAAGGGATGTGGAGTAAATCGGGGCGAAGTTCGAAGGCTTTTCGACTGCCTGAACGACCTTCTTGGCGAGTTCCACTCCGCCTTCTCCGCCTTTGGCGAATACCTCGGAGAGCGCGAATTCCGCGCCCTTCTCACGGCAGTAATCCGCGATGAAGTCAAGCTCCGCCTGGGAGTCGGTGAGGAAGCGGTTGATGGCGACGACGACGTTGACGCCGTATTTCTTCATGTTTTCGATGTGTGCGCCGAGGTTGACAATGCCCTTGCGGAGCGCGTCGAGGTTTTCGCCCGAAAGCTCGGTCTTGGGCACGCCGCCGTTGTATTTGAGTGCGCGGACGGTGGCGACAAGCACGCAAGCCGCCGGCTTGAAGCCCGCGAAACGGCACTTGATGTCATAGAATTTCTCTGCGCCGAGGTCGGAACCGAATCCGGCTTCGGTGATGCAGTAATCGGCTAATTTAAGCGCAAGCTTGGTGGCGCGGATGGAGTTGCAGCCGTGGGCTATATTGGCAAAGGGACCGCCGTGCATGATGGCGGGAGTTCCCTCGAGCGTCTGTACGAGATTGGGCTTGATGGCGTCCTTGAGCAGCGCCGCCATGGAACCTTCGGCGTGAAGGTCGCTGGCGAATACCGGCTTGTTGTCGTAGGAATATGCGACAAGGATTCTGCCGAGGCGGTATTTCAGGTCGTTCAGATCGGCTGCGAGGCAGAGGATAGCCATGACTTCGCTGGCAACGGTGATGATGAATCCGTCCTCGCGCGGTACGCCGTTGACCTTGCCGCCGAGACCGACGACGATGTTTCTCAGTGCGCGGTCGTTCATGTCAAGGCAGCGTTTGATGAGGATTCTGCGCGGGTCGATGCCGAGTGCGTTGCCCTGCTGCATGTGATTGTCCAGCAATGCGCAGCAGAGATTGTTCGCGGAGGTAATGGCGTGCATGTCGCCGGTGAAGTGGAGATTGATGTCCTCCATCGGAACCACCTGTGCGTATCCGCCGCCGGCTGCACCGCCTTTGATACCGAAAACGGGACCGAGCGAAGGTTCCCGCAGGGCGATAATTGCCTTTTTGCCGATCTTGGCCATAGCCTGACCCAAGCCGACGGAAGTGGTGGTCTTGCCTTCACCCGCAGGTGTGGGATTGATGGCGGTTACCAAAATGAGCTTGCCGTCCGGCTTGCCCTCGAATCTGGAATAAAGCTCCTCACTGAGCTTTGCCTTGTATTTGCCGTAGAATTCGAGATCATCGGCGGAAAGTCCGAGATCGGCGGCTACATCCTGAATGGGACGCATTTTGGTCTGCTGTGCAATTTCGATGTCAGAAAGCATATGTGTCTCTCCTTTGGAAAAGAATTGAATATCATGCGCAAAAAAACTGCACATGAATTATTTTATCGAAATCATTATACCATATATTAATGCAGAATTCAAATAACTTTCACTATTTCTACTTGAAGTATTTGATTAAATAATCTATAATATTTCATGTAATTTAACCATACAAAAACACAAACGCAGAGGAAAGGAAAGATAAGTCAAAAATGTCGGACAAAATACAGGCATTCAAAAAATTTGTGGTAAAAGCCGCGAATGCTTCGGTGAATTACATCCGGACGACATACATAGCTATGTGGGCGCTGATACTCACCTGTACGATCTACGGATGTATGCTGATTCATAGCGCACGACCCATCGCCATCAAGACACAGGTCATGGCTGCCATGATCGGCTTCGGCGGAGCGTTTGTCATTTCGCTGATGGACTATCACAGAATGGGTCAGCTCTGGCCGCTTGTCGGCGGCGGCTGCATTTTTCTGGTGGGACTGACATTTGTTGTGGGACAGTCGGCTATCGGCGGCAACGCGGTAGCCGACGACGTGGCATGGCTCAATATCTTCGGCTACAGCTTTCAGCCGTCGGAGTTGATGAAGATCGGCTTCATTATTACTTTCTCCTACCATCTCTCCTATGTTGTTGAGAAGAACACCCTGAACACGCTGTCAAGTGTGTTTATGCTCGGCGGACACGCGCTGGTTCCTGTCGGTCTGTGCATACTGCAGGGAGATGACGGAACGGCTCTGATGTTTATGGTGATGTTCCTGATCATGTTCTTTTCAAGCGGACTCAGCTGGAATTTCATTGTTCTCGGTCTTTCGGCAATCGTTGCCATGTCTCCTATTTTCTGGCAGAGTATGAGCACGCACCAGCAGAAGCGATTCTCCGCGGTCTACAATCCCCAGGAGGGTGACGAAATGGGGATACTCTATCAGCAGACGCTCGGAAAGGTTGCCATCGGAAACGGCGGATTGACCGGTGAGGGACACGGCACCAGCACCATGATACAGTCCGGGCTTGTGCCTGAGGATCACAACGACTTCATTTTTACCGTTGCGTGCGAGGAATTCGGATTTTTGGGAGCGGTGTTCCTGCTGGGATTGCTTTTTGCTGTGATGATACTTTCGCTTTATGCCGCTTTCAAGGCGGTGGATATGATGGGGAGATTCATGTGCATCGTTATCGGAATTACACTTCCCTTCTTCTCCGCCGGCGGATCGTCGAGCATGTGTCTGTACTTCGGCGTCGGCGTGGTGCAGAGCGTCTATATGCGAACGATGGAAAGCACAGGGGCTGCACTCGGCGGCAGACGGAGAAGCATGCGCGTGCGCTACAGCTGATGAAATTATATATGCAAGGGGATTTCTGGAATATGAAAACAAAATACTTGAAATGCATGGCAGCAGCCGCTGCGCTTATTCTCTTGTTTGCTTTGTCTGGCGTTTCTGTCTATGCGGATTCCGTAGGGGATAGCACATCCGGCTCGGGAGGCGACAATGATTCCGACTGGAATGATGACTGGAATTCGGCATCCGGCAAATGCGGAGACAATATTGATTGGTTTCTGGATAATTCTGACGGGTCGCTGACAATCAACGGATCGGGCAGTATGTGGTCCCGGACAACGCATGGAGACAAGCTGTGGAACACCGGCGCCGTCAAAAGCGTATCGTTTTCGGGCAGTATTACTTCAATCGGTTTCGAGGCTTTTGCGGGCTGCAATAATCTTAAACTCATCACGCTGCCGAGATCGGTTAAGACGATCGGCGACAAGGCTTTTATGGGGTGCTCGTCGCTTCGGAAGGCGGAGTTGGTCAATACCGTCAATCGCATCGGCGAAAACTGTTTTGCCGATTGCGGCGTCCTGACCGATCTGTATTTTACCGGTTCAAGGCAGGACTGGCTGTTTCTTGTGAACGGCGTGCAAACGGGATTGACTTCGGATGTTTTTCTCCATTACAACAGCACGATAGACGTGACTTCCCAGCCTGTCAATGTAAAGGCAGCTTTGGGCACTACCGTGAAATTCTCGGTAAAGGCGGAGGGAAACGGAACGCTGCAATATCAGTGGTATTACAGGAAGAAGGGTACTTCCGCCTGGAATATCTGGAAGGGACATACCACCGCCACCACATCCGCCGTTGCCAATGACACATGGAACGGTATGCAGCTTTACTGCCGTATACAGGATTCGATCAATTATGTTTCATCCGATCCCTGTGTGGTCACTCTTTCTTATCCCATCGTGATTCAGACTCAGCCGACAGACGTCACGACCAGCGCGGGCAGTACAGCGAAGTTCTCCGTAAAGGCGCAGGGCAGCGGTCTGCAATACCAGTGGTATTACAAAAAGGCCGGTGCAGGCGCCTGGAGCCTCTGGAGGGGGCACACCACAGCGACCACATCGGCAGTTGCCAATGATACATGGGACGGGATGCAGGTTTACTGCTTGGTGACCGACGGTTCCGGAGCCTCTCTGAACAGTCAGCCGGCGACCATAAAGCTTAACGGGATGCCCAAGATAACGCTTCAACCGTCTGACGTCACGACCAAAGCAGGCGAAGTCACAAAGTTCATAGTGAAGGCACAGGGCAGCAATCTCAAATACCAATGGTATTACAAAAAGGCTGGCGTAACCGCATGGAGCCTCTGGCGTGGACACATTACGGCGACGACGTCAGCCACTGCCAATGCCACCTGGAACGGCATGCAGGTATACTGTGTGATCACGGACGGTTTCGGACGGAAAGTTTCTTCCAAGTCTTCCACCGTCACTATCAAAAAATAACACAAAAAAACTGCGGTGTTGCTCGGTTGAACGATGCCGCAGTTTTAATATTGGTTCCGATCAATTCTGTTGAAAGAGGATTATGCCTTCATGCCTTCAACGATGGACTTTGTATCTCTTGCGATGACCATTTCCTCGTCGGTGGGAATGACGTAAACCCTGACTCTGCTTTCCGGAGTGGAGATTTCGGCTTCCTTGCCGTGGATGGATGCGTTGATTTCCTCGTCAAGCTCTACGCCGAGACACTCGAGGTAACGGCAGATCTTGGAGCGGTGAACTGTCTGGTTTTCACCGATGCCGGCTGTGAAAACAAGAGCATCCATGCCGCCGAGGGCTACATAGTAGCTGCCGATGAACTTGGCGATCTGATATTCCAAAATCTGATGGGTGAGGATAGCTCTCTCGTTGCCTTCCTTGGCAGCGGCGGTGACGTCGCGGTCGTCGCTGGAAACGCCTGAGAGACCGAGCATACCCGACTTCTTGTTGAGAATGGTGTCCATCTCGGAGGCGCTGAGACCTTCCTTTTCCATGATGAAGGTGACAACCGAGGGATCAAGCGAGCCGGAACGTGTGCCCATGATGAAGCCGTCAAGGGGAGTCAGACCCATGGAGGTGTCGATCACCTTGCCGTCCTTGACTGCGGAGATGGAAGAACCGTTGCCGAGGTGGCAGTTGATGATGCGTGTGCCTTCGGGATTTTCAGCCTTGCCGAGCAGCTCGAGGCATCTGCCGGTGACGTATCTGTGGCTGGTGCCGTGGAAGCCGTAGCGGCGGATGGAGTACTTCTCATAATACTCGTAGGGAATGCCGAATGTATATGCCTTTGCGGGCATGGTGGAATGGAAAGATGTATCGAAAACAGCTACCTGAGGCACATCCTTGCCGAAGACGTCGATCGCTGCTTCGATGCCCTGGATATGTGCGGGATTGTGAAGGGGAGCGAGAGGGCTGAGATCGC
The DNA here is from genome assembly GCA_900317765.1 of uncultured Eubacteriales bacterium. Taxonomy (GTDB): domain Bacteria; phylum Bacillota; class Clostridia; order Oscillospirales; family Acutalibacteraceae; genus RUG762. The sequence goes on from ONID01000002.1 coordinate 8,228, forward strand.
GGATGCCCTGGATGACTTCGTCGGTGATCAGGCAGCTGTCCTTAAAGAGAGCGCCGCCCTGTACGACTCTGTGACCGAGAGCGGAAATTTCGCCGAGGTCGTCAACAACCTTTCCGTCTCCGGAAGTGAGCGCTTCCTTAACTGCGTTGAATGCTTCGGTGTGGTTGGGCATGGGTACTTCGGTGACATAGGACTCGCCGTTCACCTTGTGGGTGAGCTTGCTGCCGTCCATGCCGATTCTTTCGCAAAGACCCTTTGCGATGACAGTCTCGTTGTCCATATCAATGAGCTGATACTTCAGAGAGGAACTGCCCGCGTTGATAACAAGAACTTTCATTGGTATTATCTCCTGTCCAAAAAATTATGTGAGAATACTGCGAAAAAACAATTGAATTTGCATATTCCTGATTATATAATATATCATAATGCGAGAAATTTCAAGAAGTAATACAAAAACACATAAAAAAAATATATCAAAAAGGTCGAATGTGTGAAAATGACTGCTAAAAATAGTAAAAAAACCGCCGCCATCATCGCGGAATACAATCCCTTCCACAACGGACATCAATTGCATATTGCCCGAACAAGGGAACATTGCGGCGCAGAACATATCGTTGTCATCATGAGCGGGAATTATGTGCAGCGTGGTGACTGCGCCATTGCGGATAAATTCACCCGGACAAGGATGGCTCTCGCAGGAGGGGCTGACCTTGTGCTGGAACTTCCGCTGCCCTTTGCATGCGGAGGGGCAGAGACGTTTGCGACCGGAGGCGTTGGGATTGCCGATGCGCTGGGATGCGTGGATTATCTCAGCTTCGGAATGGAATGCGGCAGTGTTGGAACTTTGACCGATGCCGCCGATGCGGTATCGGACGAAACAATCAAACCCGAGCTTGACAGGCTGCTCTCCGCAGGAAAGTCATTTGCGGCAGCGAGAACCGAGGCGGTGCGCAGGGTGTACGGGGATGATATCGCCGAGATGATCTGTCTTCCCAACAATACACTTGCGGTGGAATACATCCGGGCGATAAAAAGACTGCACTCGGATATGGAACCAATCGGAATACTGCGTGAAGGTGCCATGCACGATTCTGAGCAAATCTCGGAGGACATTGCTTCTGCCACTGCCGTCAGGAGAATGATTGCCGACGGGAAGCTCACAGAAGCGGAAAGGTATCTTCCCCGGCAAGCCTTCCAAGCGTTTGCTCTGCTGGAGAAGGAGGGAAAGCTTCCCGCCGATCTGAAAAGATGCGAAAGGGCGGTGCTCTCACGATTGCGCAGTATGACCCGCGAACAGCTCGGTCGTCTGCCGGACATCTCGGAAGGTCTGGAAAACAGAATATACGAATGTGCGCGGTCGGCATGTTCTCTCGATGAGCTGTATGATTCGATCAAGACAAAGCGATACAGCCATGCACGCATACGCAGGATCATTCTTTCTGCTTTTCTCGGAATACGCAGGGAACATTCCGAACGACTGGGATACATCCGCATACTCGGAATGAATGAAAAGGGAAAGAAGCTGCTCTCGGCAGCAAAGCCCCGTTTACCGCTGATTTCGTCCTACAAGCAGACCAATGCGCTGCCGCAGGAAGCACGCAACCAATACCTGCTGGAATGTCACGCGGATGATCTGTGGGGACTGATGACGCCGGTCATGCTGCCCTGCGGAATGGACATGACATCCAAACTGATTGTCATGCAATAAACCCACAAAAAAGCAACCGTTTGCACCCCGGCGAAAAAGTGCAGACGGTTGTTTTTTTTGTATTATTTCAGAATGTTTTCATAGCTGTAATTCATAACATCGTCGCAAACGGCAAAGACGGTGTTTTTGTTTCTCTTGGTAAGAGCGCCGGATGTGATGATGACGATGCCGCTTTTGTCAGCGGGGTCGAAAGCGGCAAGAGAGAAAATACCATAGGATGCGCCGTTGTGGAAGTACATTTTCCTGTTTTGGACAAGCTCTTTGGATGTCCGTATGCCGATGCACTGCGCAAAGCCTTTTCCGGTTTTGACCTTCTGGTCTTTGAGCATTTCACTCAGGGCATTCTGAGAAATATACTGTCTGCCGTTGTATTGACCGTCGTTGATCAGGACAGTAAACACACGCGCCAGATCGACGGAGCTGATGAGCAGTCCGCCCTGTCCTAAATGGAATGTATCACCTGGCTTGCCCTTTTCCTGTGAACGGCAGAGATAATTGCTGCTGGCGCTTATCTTGTCACCGGCGTAACATTCGGCGACAAGCGATTTGTCGGAAAGATACTTTGCATCGTATGACGCGTCAATTCCCATCGGTTCAAAAAACTTGTCTTTAGCGTACTGCGAGATGGTCTGGTTGGCGGATTTTTCCACCACCGCGCCAGCAATACCCATGCCGAGATTGCAGTAGAGGAATTTTTCCCCAGGAGGTGAGACGTAAAAATCGCGGTTACCGGTGATATTCCTGAGTTTTTTAGAAAACTCATCATCTCTGTCAATCATTCCGGAGGTGTGTGTCAGCAGCATCCGCATAGTGACTTTTTTCTTGGGATAGGAAGGATTAAAGAAATGATAGCCCATGACGTCGGACAGATTTCCGTCGAGGTCGAGCTTTCCGTCATCCACCTCCGTCATCGCCAGCATGGAAGTGAATACCTTGGTGATGGAGGCAATCCGGAATTTCGTATTTTGGCTGACTTTGACCTTCTTCTTCTTGTTGGCGTATCCGTATTCGTATGTGTAAGCGACAGATCCGTTTTTGATAATCGTCACTGATGCGCCCGTTGTCGTGTAGTTCTTCAGAATGGCGGATATATCGTCGCCTTCTTTGGTTCCGTTCATTTCTATGGGATCGCCGGCGGTGTAGGAGGCTATATGCTTGATGATCTTTTCTTTTTCTACCAAATCACCGCAGGATTTGATGATCCAGCCGGTCTTGCTTCCCGCGTATCTGATCTTGTATCTTTTTTTGCTTTCCGACAGGTACTCCACTTCAGCGCCTTTCGTGAGAACCGCAACCTTGGTCGAAGTGTCGTTGTCCTCGGCTCGGATATTGGTGGCCTTGTTGATAACGACATATTTTACTGTCACTTTTTCCTCGGTGGATTCCGGAATGTCGGATGCCGTCCGGTTGTCAGTGGAAGAAACCGACTCTTCGGAAAGGGAAATATCCGAGGGGGATAAACCGGAAGAAGTCAATTCGGTGTTTACGGAAGAAAAGGAATCGTCTGGGGTGTATGTATCACCGGAGGACGGGTTATTTCCGATGTTTTTATACCCCAACCAGCCCGAGAAAGCCATTAAGATAATGATCAATACTCCGGAAAGTATCAAGGGGAGCATCTTTATTATTCTTTCCATGAACGGTCTACCTGCCTCATATGATTTCTTTGTAGCAATAATTCAGCACATCGTTGCATACTGTGAAAATGGTGTTGTCATCTCTTGCCGGATGTGCTCCGGAAGTGATAACGATGACACCGCTTTTATCGTCCGGGTCGATGACCATGACCGCTAAAATGCCGTAGAAGGTTCCTGTGTGGTAATACATGTCCCTGTCGTCTATCAGATCGGTATATTTACGTATGCCTATGCACTGCTCATAATTTGTCCTGGTCCTGACAGGGTGAACCGTGAGCATTTGTCTAACGGTTTCGCTGCGAAGGTATTGTTTTCCTTCATACATTCCGTCATTGAGCAGAATGGTCGAAACCTTGGCCAGATCAATCGCACTGATCAGGAGATTTCCCTGACCGAGGTAAAAGACATCTCCCGGCTTGGTGTTTTTACGACCGACGGGTTTTGTCATCACTTCTTTTGTGCGTCTGAGACTGCCGCTTGCGTAGCAATCCGCTACCAGCGACGGATCGGACAAAAGGCTTCCGTCGTAGGATGCGTCTATTCCCATCGGAATAAGAAACCTTTCCCGCGCATATTGAGAGAGGGATTTATCAGCGGCTTTTTCAACGACCGCGCCGGCAATTCCCATGCCGAGATTTGAATAGCTGAAGCTGTTTCCGGGTTTTGAGGTATAGTAATTCTGTCCTCTGGCAACGAAATAGAGCGGCTCGTTGTATAATCCTTCCTTGCTGGAAAGTCCTGCCGTATGTGTCAGCAGCATCCGCATGGTCACGGGTGTGTTGGGGTATTTCGGATTGAAAAAACCATAACCGAACAAATCCGATAGTTTTGCGTCAAGATCGAGCATGCCGTCTTCGACTTCTGCCATGGCGAGCATAGACGTGAAGACTTTGGAAATGGAGGCAATGCGGTATTTGGTGTTCTCATTGATCATGACGGGGTTGTCTTTGTCTTCCTTGTTGGCGTAACCGTATTCGTAATGATACGTGACATTGCCGTTCTTAATGACGGCGACGGATGCGCCGACCGTTCCGTGGTGTCTGAGTATTTCGCACAGGTCGTCTCCCTCTTGGGTGTCCGACATGGAATAAGGTATGGCGGAAGGGTTTTTGGGGATATGCCGGATAACCACTTCTTTTTCAAATGATTCACATTTGTCCGCGAAAATCCAGCCGGTTTTTCCGTTGTCGCAGCTGATTTTATAATATCCGTCACTTTCCTCGAGCAGCAGACATTCGGCGTTGACATCGAGCAGTGCAAGATGATTGGACTGGTAGCTTTTCTTTTCGTTCAGATAGGTGGATTCTGTAATCCTGACGTATGTTTTTTTAATGGTTTCTTCGGTCGGAAGTGAATCGTCCATAACGGGTTCGTCGTCCGTATGATCATCGGAAGTTGAGATCGGCGTTTGTTTAACTTCAGGCTGGTTGCCGCTAAATCTGGTTAACCAGACGAATGAGCCACATGCTATCACTGAGGCTGCCATGATTGCGCCTAATAGTATCTTAATTAATTTTTTCATTTTACCCTCCGTATTGAAACTCCTGAAACAACCATTTGATTATAGCATATGAATTTGTTCTATTTATTAACAGAATATAAAACAAACACCGCAAATCACGAATGCTCATTGCGGTGCAGTTTATCATTATTTCTCTATGGTGACGGTGATAATGTCTGATGCGATTGCTGTGCGGTTGTTGTCGGTGATCATGCAGTAAACTTGCATGCCGTCCCAGCTTTCGTTTGCTTTTGAAGCTGTCTTAAAATCGTTGTGGCTTTTCCATGCGTGCCACAGTTGTTCTCCGTTTTTCTTGACGTACCACTGATAGGTGAGGTTCGTTCCCTGGGCGTCCACAAAGAATTGGGTGAGTGTACCCGGCTTGACGGTGACATCCTCCGACTGAGAAATGATGCGGATGGTGGAAGCACGTGAGTCAGAGGGTTTGAGCGAAAGGATTTTGTCAATAAACAAAAATCCTATAATGGCGAACAGAGCAGCCGAAAGCAGGACGATGGCCAATGAAAGCTTATCGTTTGAGTTGTGTGCAGCAGGATCGGCTGTCTCCGGAATCTCTTCCGACAGTTCCTCATCTCCGGCAAGTGCTTCCTGCACGGCTTCTTCCGACGATTCATCGGGGAACTGGCTGCCTGCAGACTGCATTTCTTCGGAATCTTCAAAAACCTCTTCCGTTCCGGTATAATCTTCGTCTGTCGTGCCTTCTTCCTTCCCGTCAGAAAGGACGTCCTCTTTGGCTTCGTCTTCATCGCCTATGAATGAAGTCAGTGTGTCCGATTCTTCGTCAAATGCAATTGTCAGATCATCATTTCTTTCGTTTGCGACGAAGCTGTCATCTGCATTGGCAGAGCGATCGGTGTCGAGTCTGTTACCGCAGCTGATGCAAAAAAGCGAAGAGTCTTCATTATTTGCTCCACAAATTGGGCATGTCATGTTAATTCCTCCAATAAAAATATATATCAATGTTCATTTTAACATATATCTATAAAGAATGCAATATTTTTTTTACAAAATATGGAAAAAACACCCGGTCAAAAGGAAAAATTCTCCGACCGGGTGCTCAAGAAAATTATACGTTGATTTCAACCGTTACGCCGAGGTCATCCTTGTACTGCTCTAAAACAGGATTAACACATTCGCGGAGGAATTCGGTGACCTGTTCGGGGCTTCTGCCGACGTATTTCGCAGGGTCGAGTATGTCTTTCAGCTCGTCAAGCGTCACGCCGAAGGTCTCGTCGGCTGCGATTCTCTCCAGGAGGTCGTTCTCCTTGCCTTCGACCTTGACCTGTCTTCCGGCTTCCATGGAGTGCACGCGGATGCGCTCGTGAAGTTCCTGACGGTTGCCGCCGCGCTTGACAGCGTCCATCATGATGTTCTCGGTCGCCATGAAGGGCAGTTCCTTCATCAGGCGCTGTTCGATGACCTTGGGATAAACCACCAGACCGTCCACCACATTGAGGTAAAGGCTGAGAATGCCGTCGACGGCGAGAAATGCCTCGGGAATGGAAATGCGCTTGTTGGCGCTGTCGTCAAGCGTTCTCTCGAACCATTGGGTCGCGGCGGTAATGGCGGGATTGAGGGCGTCTACCATGACGTATCTTGCCAGGGAGGCTATGCGTTCGCTGCGCATGGGGTTGCGCTTGTAGGCCATAGCGGAGGAGCCGATCTGACCCTTCTCGAAGGGTTCCTCGATTTCCTTGAGGTGCTGGAGAAGGCGGATGTCATTCGAAAATTTAGTGGCTGATTGAGCGATGCCGGAGAGCACATTGAGAATGCGGCTGTCGAGTTTGCGGCTGTAGGTCTGACCCGATACCGCAAAGCAGCCGGTGTAGCCCATCTTTTCGGAAATGCGTCTGTCAAGTTCGCGGCATTTAGCGTGATCGCCGTCAAAAAGCTCCAAGAAGCTCGCCTGTGTGCCTGTTGTGCCCTTGCATCCGAGCAGTTTTGCGCCGTCGATCTGATGCTGCACGTCCTCTAAATCCATCACCAGATCCTGCAGCCAGAGAGCGGCGCGTTTGCCGACGGTGGTGGGCTGTGCGGGCTGGAAGTGGGTGAAAGCCAATGTGGGAAGGTCTTTGTACTGGTCGGCAAATTTGGCGAGTTCCGCAATGACGTTGACCAGCTTCTTGCGGATGAGCTTCATCGCTTCGTTCATGACGATGACGTCGGTGTTGTCTCCCACATAGCAGGAGGTCGCTCCGAGGTGGATAATGCCAGCTGCCTTAGGACACTGCTGACCGTAGGCGTAAACGTGGCTCATCACGTCGTGACGCACGATCTTCTCACGTGCCTGAGCGACTTCGTAATTGATGTCCTCGGCGTGTTCCTTCAGTTCGGCGATCTGCTCGTTGGTGATATCAAGACCGAGTTCCTGCTCGGTCTCTGCGAGAGCGATCCACAGCCTGCGCCATGTGCGGAATTTCATGTCGGGGGAGAAGAGGTACTGCATTTCCTTGCTCGCGTAACGGGAGCCGAGGGGCGTCTCATAGATGTCTTTCATTCGTGTCAGTCCTTTTTTGCATATTAGTGATGGAGTAAAACGGTTGTATTAAAGGATTTCGTCATCCTTGTTCATGTGGTGGGATGTAATGCCGTCGGGGTAACGTCCGTCGAAACAGGCGGTGCAGAGCGGCAGTTTCTTGCCGCAGGTGAGCTTGACGATGGAGTCGAGGTCGAGGAAGTCGAGGGAATCGGCTTCGATCAGCTCGGCGATTTCATCAATCGTATGCTGGTTGGCGATGAGGTCGTCCTTGGAGGGAATGTCCACACCGTAGAAACAGGGATTGCGGAACGCAGGGGAACTGATTCTGACATGGACCTCGCTTGCGCCTGCTTCCCGCAGCATATTGACAATGCGGTGCATGGTGGTTCCGCGCACGATGGAATCGTCCAGCATGACCACTCTTCGCCCTTTGACAATGGACTCCAGCGCGTTGAGCTTCAGTCTGACGGCATTGGTGCGCTGCGACTGGTCGGGCTTGATGAAGGTGCGCCCGATGTAGCTGTTCTTGACAATGCCCTTGGCGTAGGGAATGCCCGATTCCTCAGCGTAGCCGATCGCCGCGTCGATGCCCGATTCCGGAACGCCGATGACAATGTCGGCTTTGACTGGTTTCTGCTTGGCAAGCTGTCTGCCTGCCTGTCGGCGGGATTCGTAGACCGAAACGCCGTCAATGACCGAATCGGTTCTTGCAAAATAGATGTATTCAAACACACAGTGGGCAATGTCGCTGGTGCAGAGCGAACGGTCGCTGTGAATGCCGTTTTCGTCGCAGGTGATGATCTCGCCGGGGTCAACGTCGCGCATGAATTTGGCGCCGACTGCGTCGAGGGCGCAGGTCTCGCTCGCAAAAACGATGTCGTTGCCGATGCGTCCCATACAGAGCGGACGGAATCCCTTGGGGTCGCGTGCGGCAATCAGCTTGCGGGGACTCATTACCAGCAGGGAATAAGCGCCGTGCAGCTGCTTCATCGCCTGTTTGACGGCAAGCTCGACCTTATGGGTATTGGGTCTTTCACGGGCGACCAGATAGGCGATGACCTCCGAGTCAATGGTCGTCTGGAAGATGGCGCCGCGTTCTTCCAGTTCCCTGCGAAGCTCGTAGGCATTGGTCAGGTTGCCATTGTGGGCAAAGCCCAGTGTTCCCTTGACATAACGCATGACAAGGGGCTGGCAGTTTTCCGCCACGGAACCGCCGGCGGTGGAATAGCGCACATGACCTATGGCGATCTGTCCGACAAGCTCGTCGAGTTTCTGTTTGTTAAATACCTCGCTGACAAGTCCCATGTCCTTGTAGTGGCTGAATTTGCCCCTGTCGCTGACCGCGATGCCGCAGCTCTCCTGTCCTCTGTGCTGCAGTGCGACGAGGCCGTGATAGACGCAGGGAGCGACGGCGATTTCCTTGTCGTAGGAATAAATGCCGAATACCCCGCATTCCTCGTGCAGCTTGGCTCTTTCAAGGTCTGAGAACGCAGCTTCGTGTTCGCTGCAGTTGCCGCATTCGCCGCAGCTGCCCTTACAATGCCCCGATTCGTTTTTTAAATAATCCATTTTCATTTTCCTTTACGTTTTTAATTGATCATTAATCATACGCTGTCGGAATGGTCTGTGGCATCGGAATGCCTGTGTAACATCAGACTTTCATTATAAAATATCCCGGGAAAAATGTCAAACAAAAATCAAATAATTATGTGATTTTATTATTTTTTCCATTTTTATTCATGTAGTCAAAAAAAAACAGGGCGCATTATCCGAAAAAAACCGGAGAGTGCGTCCTGTTTGGAATCGTATTATTTGCCGAGTGAACGGGAACGCTCGGTACATGCCTTCATCGCTTCGATGACCGCGCTGCGGAGTCCCTTTTCCTCCAGCACGCGCACGGCTTCGATGGTGGTTCCCGCGGGAGAACAGACCATGTCCTTCAGCTCGCCGGGGTGCTTTCCCGTCTCCAGCACCATCTTGGCACTGCCCATCACCGCCTGCGCGGCAAAGCGATAGGCTTGTGCCCGCGGCATTCCGTCCGCAACGGCGGCGTCTGCCATGGCCTCGATGAACATAAAAACGTATGCGGGAGAGCTGCCGCTGACCGACACAACGGCGTCCATGAGATGCTCGCTGATGACCTCGGATATGCCGAAGCCTCCGAGTATTGTGCGCACGTATTCCAGTTCTTCCGCCGTGACGTTGGCATTGGGGGTGACGGCGGTGATGCCTGCGCCAACCATGGCGGGCGTATTGGGCATGGTGCGGATGATTTTCAGATCATCGCTTCCGAAGCGCTCCGTGAGGGAAGAAAGAGTCTGTCCGGGGGCGATGGTGATGATAAGCTGTTCTTTTGTCACGAAAGGAGCAATCTCGGTGATTACCTGCGTGTAATACTGTGGCTTGACAGCCAGTATCATTACTTCCGCGTTTTTGGCGACAGCAATATTGTCGGTCGTGACCTCCACGCCATATTTTTCCGAGATAAATGCAAGCCGGTCGCTGCTCACGTCCGACATGATGATTTCGTTCGCCCTAAATATCTCTCCCGACACAATGCCGCTCATCATGGCGGTCGCCATGTTGCCGGCTCCGATAAAACCGAGTTTTTTGCTGAATTTCTGCGTATTTTCCATCAGAATCATACCGTCCTTTGTTGTAGTCTACGCCTTGCCCGAGTGGGACATCTCCTTTTCTTCCGATTCGTGCCCGAAAAGCTTCAGCGAAAAAACGTAAACGCCGTATTGCCGCTTTTCACGGTGGATGTAATCGCCTAAGTGCCGATAGATGACGGCGGCGGTGATGATCGCCGTCCCCAGAAGCAGCGCGGTTCTGGTTTCAAAAAACACAGAGCTGCCCAGCGTGACCAGATAGGTTGTCATTACCCTAAGACTGTGGGGGGTGATTCGCAGCGCGGTTGAGAAGAAGACGAAAGGAATCGCCAGAAGAAAAAGAAGAATCGAATGGGGGCAAAGCCCGATGTATGTGCCGAAGGTAACGGCAATGGCCTTGCCGCCGTGTTTTTTCAGCATGGGCGAGAATGCGTGTCCCAGCACGGGAGCTGCCAGAACGCCCGCGAACATGATATCGTCCGGGCTGACATAATGCAGTGCGAGCCATATCGGAAGAGCTCCTTTGGCAAGCTCCAGCAGGAGACAGACAATGCCGCATGGAATCCCGATGCAGGTAAACACATTGCCGCATCCGGGATTACCGTCCTTGCTGATTTTTGTAATATCCTTTTTGTAGAACACCTTTGGTATCAGATAGCTGTACATCACACTTCCCGAAAAGAATGAAACAACCGTCCAGAATAAATAGGCAAGCATTTTGTATCAATACCTCCGTGCGGCAGACATTATAGCACAGTCCTGCCGCTATGTCAATTTACTTCATGTATTTTTCAATAATAAAACCGCAGATTTCGTCAGCCGAGTCGGGATTGATGTTTTCCCGCTGTGCTCTGAGCATGTTTTGCTGTGCCTCCTTGTCGAGCCAGAGCGCGTGAGCGCATTCGGCAATGGCTTCGGGAGATGCGTTGGAACCAGCGCACACCGACATTCCGCGTGAGGAGAAAAACGCCGCGTTGATGGTTTCGCAGCCCGGAATGGGCGGAGTATGCACCAGAAGCACGTTCTTGACCGCCGCCTCGGTCGAGGTCAGCCCGCCCGGTTTGGTGAAAACCATATCGGCGGCGTCCATGAATAGACTGACCTTGTCCGTAAATGGCTGAAGGATCACGTCCGGAATGTCGGAAAAGACCTCGCTCAGATGTGTTCTCATGGATTCATTGCGCCCGCATAGAATGATGATGCGCACATTGCGCCCGAATTTTTCGTAAAGAGCGCGCGTCATTCCCTCGAGTCCACCGAAGCCCATGCTGCCCGACATCATCAGGAAAATGGGCTTGTCGTCCGGAAGACCAAGCTGCGACCGTGCCTCGGATGGGGCGGTCTTTCCCTTGAATCTGTCGCTGACAGGAATGCCGAAAGTCAGCAGCTTATCCTGCGGAATATTGCGTGAGTAGAAATCCTCCGCCAGATCTTTATGCGGAATGACAAAGTAATCCGGTTTTGTTTCCTCCCAGAAGGGAATGCAGGCGTAGTCGGTGGCCACACAGATGAAAGGAATATCGAGCTGTCCGCGTTTTTTCAGAGAGGTAAGGCACTCGGCAGGGAACAGATGAGGCATTACCGCGACGTCATATCCGCCGTCTTTGATGAATTTGGCCAGCTTCCTGCGGTAAAGGGTGTTGGCGGCGTATACCGGCGATTTGATGTGAAGATGACGCGTGTTGAGGTCGCTTACCGCCCTGCCCAAGGAATACATCATGCCGAACACGGCAGGCACCGAGGTGGTAATGCCCACATAGGAATTGTTGACGGCGCGTGAAACCTTCATGCCGGCAATGGACAGTGTGTCGACAAAATCACATTTCACACCCATTTGGAGGAATTTATTGTAAATGGCTTTTCCGGCCGCATTGTGACCCTCGCCCGTGTTGCAGGACAAGACAACTGCTTTCATTGATTCTCACCTTTTCTGTATTGTAATGATAGACAAATGAATAGTAATACGTTAATATTAAGAGAATATTAATCATAGGCGGATATTGACAGATGATGTCGGTATTTTTTTGCTTGGGGAAAGCATTCCTATGAGAGAAAAAGACAAATAAAATATAATGATTATGTGTATTCCGTTGACTTTTCAGAATTAATGTTTATAATAGATATAATGGATTTGTGTTTAATAATATGTAAAATTCCGGAGGGCAATATGATCTGTTCCTTATTGTTTCATATATTGAATATTCAGAAAACACGCAAAACGGCAGTCTGTCTGTTTTTGCTGACACTGGCTGCAGCCGTGTCCGTATTCTGTGTATCCGCACCGGCTGTCAGTGCCGAGAAGGAAACACGGTCGCCGTCCATTGATTCCGTCAATCTAAGGGAGAATCAGTGGGTCTATTCCGTCTATACAGATAAAAACAACATGCAATATGCCGCTATTACCCGGTATGACGGCAAAGAAACCGACATTGAACTTCCCGCCGACATCGGCGGCTTTCCCGTGAAGGTGATCAGCCGGGAGGCTTTCTGCAACAGCAGGTACATTACTTCTGTCGTTATTCCCGAGAATGTCTCCGAAATAGGGAAATACGCATTCAGCGGCTGCATCGGACTGAGCAGCGTGACGTTTCCGTCGTCGCTGAGGAACGTCAGAGAAGGGGCTTTTTACGGATGCCGTTCCCTGAACGAAGCCGGTTTTTCAGAGGGACTGACGAAGATAGGCAGCTTTGCCTTTTATGGATGCATTCATCTGAAAACCGCTGTGTTTCCATCGACCTTGCGCGGCATCGGCGACAGTTCGTTTGAGGGCTGCGGAATGCTGGAAAATGTATCGTTCGGAAACAGACTTGAAAAGGTGGGCGATAACGCCTTTCTTGGATGCAGGAGCATTGAAAGCGTTGAACTGCCGGGAATTAAAGAACTGGGAGCAGGCGCGTTCATGAAGTGCGCATCGCTCAAAAATGCAGCGCTGCAAAACGGGATCTCCGAGATACGGCCCGATACATTCCGAAAATGCACAGAGCTTGAAAAGGTTGAATTGGGCAACGGAGTCAACAAAATTGACGTATCGGCTTTTGAAGGCTGTTCTTTGCTCAGGGACTTTCCGGAGCTCGACAGCCTGAATGAAATCGCTTCGGTCGCCTTCAAGGACTGTAGTTCCTTGAAGACGGTCAGAATCGGAAAGAGCGTCGGCAACATAGGGGTTGGGGTTTTCAGCGGATGCACTTCTCTTTCCCGGTTTATCGTATCCGAAGAAAACGAATCTTATTCTGAGATGAACGGGTGTCTTTACAGCAAGGACGGTACCAGGCTTATTCTGTGTCCTCCCGGCATCAAAGGGACACTGAAGCTCGCCGACGGCGTCAGCGAAATAGGCGATTACGCCGCGGTGGGGTGTACCGGCTTATCCAAGGCCGAACTGAACGAGGGACTCGGTATTGTCGGACAAGGGGCGTTTCTGGGCTGCACGGATATTGTGTCCTTTTCTCTTCCGGACAGCCTCGAAAAGATCGGAAGTGCCGCCGCAGGCGTTTACCTTTCTGACGGAACCATCAGGAAGGCTTCGTATGTGAGGTTCTTTGCTTCAGAGGGAAGCGCCGCCGAAAAATACTGTACAGACCGTGAGCTGACGGTCAGCCGCTATGATTCTTCATTATGTGTCAGCTCGGAACGAGTGGTTCTCTGCGAGGGAAAGACATTTACGCTCACATGCGGCTTTGCGTCTCAAAGAAAAGGGGATGTGTCGTGGAGCTCCGCCGACGAATCTGTCGTCAGGGTCAGTGACGGCAAGCTGACTGCGGTGGCAGAAGGCGGCACCGAGGTGACTGCAGCTGCCGACGGATTTGAACCGTGGGTGACAAAGGTCATTGTTGTCTCTCCGGACGACATCGGAACCAGCAAAGAAAAAAAGTTTGAAACAAGGCGCATATACAGCGGGGAAAGTGAAGAATTGAGTTCTGTCTTCAGTCTGATCATTGACCCGATCTTTGCGTCCAACAGATTCTGGTATTCGTCATCACCCGCAGTCGCTACAGTGACAAATGACGGCAAGGTGACTGCGCACGGGCACGGAACGGCCAATATCACCTGCCTTATGCCTGACGGAAGTGAAAACAATGTGTTGGTCACCGTCACAGATAAACCCACCGAATTAGTTCTCACTGCTCCCGATGACGAACTGATCATTGGTCAAAGCGCTGCTGTCATCGGCAGATTTACGCCCTCCTTTTCCACAGATACTATCAAATGGTCAAGTGATGACGAAAGCATAGCGATGGTTGACGAAAAAGGCACGGTCACTGCAATCAGCCAGGGCAAGTGCAGCATCACAGCCGAAGCCGAAAGCGGTCTCAGGACTTCCGTGACAATCACCTGCGTGATACCGGCGGAAAGCATTTCACTCGACCGGGAAACAAGAGACGTATTCCAGGGCAAGCAATTCAATCTGAAAGTAGCGGCTGTTCCGGAGGATTCAAAGCAAAAGATCATCTGGACGTCTTCTGATCCCAATGTGGCTTCCGTCAATTCCAAGGGCAAGGTCACGGGCAGATCCTTTGGCAGTGCCGTTATCAGCGCCGAGACAGCGGGAGGACTCCGAGCGGAATGCACCGTCAATGTAATGACGCATGCGGAAGAACTGACGCTGGATGTGAAGAAGCTGACCATCAACTGCGGCTCCACCAGCAAGCTCAATTCGATTGTGCGTCCGTCCTATTCACCCGAGACGACCGAAAAATGCAGCTGGAATTCCACCAATGAAAAGGTGGCGACTGTGGATGAAAACGGCATGGTTACGGCTGTCGGTCCGGGCAAGTGTATTATCAATTGCCGCACAGGGGGAGATCTCATATCCAAGTGCCAGGTGTATGTCAGGCTTCCTGCGGAATCGGTCGAGATCATGACGGAAAAAAACAGCATCTACATCGGCGAATCACACACGCTTGCGGCGGTCATCTCACCGGAAAACACGACAGATCAATTGAAATGGGTTTCCGATAATGAAGATGTTGTCCGTGTCACATCCGGAGGAACCATCAAGGGCAGATCGCAGGGAACGGCGATTGTTTCGGCTGTGCTCACGAATGACGTGACCGGAGAAAGCATCACCGCGTCGGTAGAGATCACCGTGATGAAAAAAGCCGATTCCGTGACGCTGAGCAAAAAGGACCTTTCACTGAATGCAGGGGAAAACGATTCGATTGCTTTTACCGTTCAGCCGCTGGACTGCAACGATACCGTGAGATGGTATTCTACCGACGAAGAAATTGCAACTGTCCGTGACGACGGACTGATAACGGCAGTTGCTTCGGGAACGTGTTATATCTGCATCGAAACGGGAAGCGGCGTCACTGCAAGGTGCAAGGTATCTGTCAACTGAATTTGGAATTTTTTTACTTGATTATGCGAGAGACTTGATGTATAATATTTTCATGTATGCAGATTGCCATGCCTTGTATTGAACTGAATATAAACGGAGGTGCTTTCAGGACATTTCGTGATCAGGAATTGTCCGATTGTTTATGAAGGATTATAAAAAGATGTCTTGTGTCAAGTGCGGCGAACCGTTTGACGCGCAGTCGGACGTGGTCGTGTGTCCGGAATGCGGTGCGCCTCATCACAGAGAGTGCTGGAAGGAAACGGGACACTGTGCTTGTGAGGACAAACATTCAGAGGGCTACGAGTGGCAGCCTGAAAGAATGTATATCGGAGATATTACGATTCACCCGGACGGTGGGGAAGGAGAATTCCATTCCGGTGCGGCAGAAACCGAAGTGTGTCCCAAGTGCGGAAGAATTACAAAGAAGAGCGAAAAATACTGCGAATACTGCGGGTATTATAAATATGTAGAAGATGATCCTTTTTCAAAAGCTGCCGCCGAATCAAATCTGGAAGAGCTTTTTCCGTTTGATCCCGCCGAAACGATCCATGGCGTGCCTGCGGGGGATGTCAAGCGCTTTGTAGGCAATATGTGGATCTATTACATTCCCCGTTTCATCAGGATGTCCCGGAGCAAGAGTCCTGTCAGCTTTAATTTTACGGCCTTTTTCACCCACGGATTCTGGTTTGTCTCACGCAGAATGTATCTGCCGGGAATAGCGATGATTCTGTCGGTCATTTGTTCATCCCTGTATCAGGCGTATTTTGCGAGCATCATGAACGGGCTTTCGGGCAACCGTCTTGCCATAGGCTCCATGATCTCTCTTCTGTTTTCAGGGCTGGAACTGATCATCATGATTATTTCGGGACTTTTCGGCAACCGCCTGTATATGAATTATTGCACCAAAAAGATAAAATCCATCAACGCGCGTGTTTCCGCAAAAAACGGAACGGCTGATGATTTCAACAGAGAGCTTGAGGAAAACGGCGGTCTTACCATGCTTCCTGCATTTTCGATGGTTTTATGTTATTTGGCGATTTTGTATATTTCGGAGAAGGGAATTTTGTTTTGAATATTTAAATAATCTGTTGAAATTATTATGATTTTATGTTATAATTTTACAAATACACAATAAGGACGATGATAGTAATATGAGTCTTAAAGTGCGTAAAGCAGTCATTCCCGCTGCAGGTCTCGGTACACGTGTGCTTCCCGCATCCAAGGCAATGCCTAAGGAGATGCTTCCCATAGTTGATAAGCCTGCTATCCAGTATATAGTGGAGGAGGCCGTCGCAAGCGGTATAACTGATATTCTTATCATTACGAACCGCGGCAAGAGCGATATTGAAAACCATTTTGACCGCACGCCCGAGCTGGAGGAACGACTGCTTGCTGCAGGCAGGCAGGAAACCTATGATCAGATCGTGGCTCTGACCAGGATGGCCAACATCTGCTTTGTCCGCCAGAAGGAGACAAAAGGCCTGGGACATGCTGTCAATTGCGCACGCTCATTTGTCGGTGACGAACCCTTTGCAATCCTTTTCGGCGACGATGTTATTTTAGGGGGTGAGCCTGTCACCGCTCAGCTTTGCCGTGCGTATGAAAAGTACGGTCTCGGCGTTGTCGGCACCAAGGAAATGACTCCCGAGGTCGTTATGAGGGGAAGCTCTCTGAAGTTGGAGCCTCTTGACGGAGAAACCAACATCTATAAATGTACCGATCTGGTTGAAAAGGTAAAGCGCGTGGAGGATCTGCTGAGCAATTACACCATTCTCGGCAGATGCGTATGTCCTCCCGAGATTTTCGATATTCTCGATCACACTCCTCCCGGAGCCGGCAATGAGATCCAGCTCACCGACGCGCTTGCTCAGCTGGCCAAGACCAAGGGACTCACGGCGGTGGATTTCGAGGGCAAGCGCTATGACATGGGCAACAAGTTAGGTATTCTTCAGGCGACAGTGGACGTTGCCCTGAAACACCCGGAAGTCAGCGAAGGCTTTAAGGCTTATCTTAAAGAAATTATGGATAAGCTTTGAGTATATATTTTTTAGTTAAGGATGGATCAATTAATGAGAACAAACAAAAAACTTATCACGACTCTCTCGGTGTTTGTGCTGATGCTTTTGACAAGTGTTTTCTGCATGACTGTATTCGCCGAGAAAACAAAGGAGAAAGAGAAAGAGACTACTACGACGACGGCCGCTCCGGTTGTTTCAGGCTGTGATCTGAAAAAGGAGGAGCTTCATATGGCCAAGGTCAAGATGACCGGTTTCAGTATGTTGGTTCCCAAGGGAGAACTGCTTACCATTGAAAGCTCGTCAAAAGAGTATGAAAACAGCGAATTGATGCAGAGAGGTTATAACCGCAGCTCGCTCATCAACGGAAATATTTTCCTGTATTTCAACAACAAGTCTACCAATGAATGCAATCTGGTTGCCGCCGTTGTACAGCTCAATCCGCTTGACCTTTACTTCGGCAATTATGCAAAGCTCACAAAGGAGCAGCAGGATGAGCTGATCTCCCAGAGAATCGCTTCTACAGGCAATGCAAATGCCAAGGGAAGCTTTGAGAAGATCAACGGAACAACTTATATGTTTTTAAAGAGTTCCAACGAGGAATCGGGAAATAAGTATGTTGATTATGAACTGAGCACTGTGATTGGTCAGTACAAATACGTTGTTCAGATCACCGCTACCAATCCCGACGATAACGACCGCGATGTTCTCAACGAAATGATTAAATCCGTCAAGGTCAGCGGCATTAAAGAGCCGATGTCCCCTCTGGAAATCTGCCTGATCGTTTGCGTTGTGATTCTTCTTCTTGCTGTTGCGTTCGCCTACTTTACCCTTTACAGACTTGACAAGTTTGTAAAGAGCGGCGCTACTGATGTCAGGATGTTCGGTCTGAATCTGCCTGAGCCTGCTTCTTCCGAGGACGATTCCGATGACGATGACGGAGCAGAGATTGACGATTTTGACGACGATGCGGATGACGAAGGCGACACCGTTTCGCTTTCCAAAGATGAGAAAATAATTGACGAAGAGTAAGCTTCTGCGTTATTCTTACACATTATCCGGTATAGGCTTTGCTGCATGCATCCGCCTATGCCGGATTTTTTTATCAAAACATATTGACAAATCAATTTATAAGTGCTATAATGCACACAAATATTAGGATAAGGCTTTGATGAGGAGTAGTAACTGTCACACCGCATCAGTCTGTTGTCGTGTTGCGGCAACGGCGTCAGAGAAGAGACGGTAGGTGCAAGTCTTGATACAGGCGGCAGCGAAGTAGCCTCGGAGCTTTGGAATGAACGGGTTTTTATTTCGGTAAATTACCTCAGTAGACTCCAACGGAGCTTCACCGTTATCACAGAAGGCGGTATCGGATGGTTGCGTGGGTTCGCAGCGGTCCCGTATCCGGCAGAGTGTGCGTATTTATTTATGACGCAAATTCAGGTGGTATCACGGACTTGATTGAGTTCGCCCTGAGCTGAGTATTTTCGGCTTGCGGCGGACTTTTTTGTTTCCCCTGTTTTCGCCTGAGACGCTTCTCGGTAAAGCGTTTATCCCGATACAAATTTATCCCTATTATTTCTTAGAGAGGATCTGATTCTAATGGCAAAGGAAATGCCGAAAACCTATGAACCGCAGGAGGCGGAAGACAGAATTTACAATAACTGGATGGAAAAGGGCTATTTCCATACCGAGATTGACCGCAGCAAAAAACCCTACACCATCGTGATGCCGCCGCCCAATATCACCGGACAGCTCCACATGGGTCACGCTCTTGACAACACCCTCCAGGATATACTCATCCGCTGGAGAAGAATGCAGGGCTACTGCACACTCTGGCTTCCCGGCACCGATCACGCTTCCATTGCGACGGAGGCCAAGGTGGTTGAGAAGCTGCGCAAGGAAGGCATCAGCAAGGAAGAACTCGGCAGAGAGAAATTCCTCGAGCAGGTCTGGGACTGGAAACGCGAATACGGCGGAAGAATCGTCAAGCAGCTCAGAAAGATGGGCTCCTCCTGCGACTGGGAACGCGAGCGCTTCACCATGGACGAAGGATGCTCCAAGGCGGTTACCGAGGTATTCAACAAGATGTATGAGGAAGGCCTCATCTACCGCGGTGAAAGAATCATCAACTGGTGCCCCCACTGCAAGACCTCGATTTCGGATGCGGAGGTTGAATTTGAAGAGAAGGACGCGTTCTTCTGGCATCTGCGTTACCCGCTGACCGACGGCAGCGGATATTTAGAGCTTGCCACTACACGTCCCGAAACCATGATCGGCGATACCGCCGTTGCGGTTCATCCGGAGGACGAGAGATACAAGCACCTGATCGGCAAGACCTGTATCCTTCCGCTCTTCGACAGGGAGATTCCGATCGTCGCCGATGAATACGTTGAAATGGACTTCGGAACCGGCGTTGTCAAGATCACACCTGCCCACGACCCCAACGACTTTGAGGTAGGTCTGCGCCACGATCTTCCTGTCATCAATGTGATGAACGAGGATGCGACCATCAACGAGCAGGGCGGCAAGTACCAGGGCATGACCCGCGAGGAATGCCGCAAGGCCATCGTCGCCGACCTCGACGCGGGCGGATTCCTTGTGAAGATCGAGCCGATGAAGCACAATGTCGGCACCTGCTACCGCTGCAAGACAATCGTTGAGCCGAGAGTTTCCAAGCAGTGGTTTGTCAAGATGAAGCCTCTCGCCGAGCCCGCTATCGAAGCGGTTCGCAGCGGTGAGACAAAATTTGTCCCCGAGAGATTTGACAAGATCTATTTCAACTGGATGGAGAATATCCGCGACTGGTGCATTTCCAGACAGCTCTGGTGGGGTCACAGAATACCCGCGTGGTACTGCGACGACTGCGGTGAGATCACCGTCGCCAGAACAACCCCAGGCAAGTGCTCCAAGTGCGGCAGCGAGCACATTCATCAGGACGAGGACACCCTTGACACATGGTTCTCCTCTGCGCTCTGGCCCTTCTCCACGCTGGGCTGGCCGGAAAAGACCGAGGAACTTGACTTCTTCTATCCCACCAGTACGCTTGTTACAGGTTACGATATTATCTTCTTCTGGGTTGCCAGAATGATTTTCTCCGGTGTTCACGACATGAACGCTGCCCCCTTTGAGAATGTATTCATTCACGGCATTGTGAGAGACGGTGAAGGACGCAAGATGTCCAAGTCTCTCGGCAACGGCGTAGACCCGCTCGAAGTCATCAATAAATACGGCGCGGACTCGCTCCGTTTCTCGCTGGTCAGCGGCATCAGCCCCGGCAGCGACATGCGCTACAGCGAAAAGAAGGTAGAATCCTGCCGCAACTTCGGCAACAAGCTGTGGAACGCGACCCGCTTTGTCATGATGAACGTCGAGGACGGCGACATGCCGGGAATTCCCGAAAAGTTGGAGTTAGAGGATAAATGGATTCTTGACAGGCTCAACACCCTGATCAGGGAAATGACCGAGAATATGGAGCATTTTGACATCGGTGTTGCCGTTGCCAAGCTGTATGATTTCATCTGGGACTGCTACTGCGACTGGTACATCGAGCTTGCCAAGACCCGCCTGAACGCCGGCGGCAAGACGGCAGCCGACGCACGCGCGGTGCTGCTCTATGTCCTGACCGACATCATCAAGCTGCTGCATCCCTTCATGCCCTTTGTCACGGAAGAAATCTTCACCATCATCCCCCACGAAGGTGAGACGCTCATGCTTGCCAAGTGGCCTGAGTACAGAGAGGACTTCGCATTCAGTGAGGAAGCGGAAAAGATGGAGCGCATCATGTCGGCAATCAAGGCGATCAGAACACGCCGCAGCGAGATGAACGTTCCGCCCTCCAAGAAGGCACACGTCTACATCGAGACAGCCTACGGCGAGACCTTCGAGCACGGTGCAAAGTTCTTTGACAAGCTGGCGTCCGCGAGTGCGGTTGAGGTCGGTGAGCGCTTTGCTATAGAAGGCGCGGTCACCATCATCTCCGACGGCGCAAAGATTCTCATTCCGCTCGATGAACTGGTCGACAAGGAGAAGGAACTTGCACGCCTGAACAAGGAGCTTGAAAAGGCGGAGAAGGATATTACCATGCTGCAGGGCAAGCTATCCAATGAGAAGTTTGTTTCCAAGGCTCCCGCGAACATCATAGAAGCCGAGCGTACCAAACTTGCCAAGGCGGAGGAACGCAAAGCGATCATTCTGGAAACCATGGAAAAATTCAGATAATAATTTTCCCTGCACATTTTGAAGGGCATATTCCGGCGTTATTCTCAAAATAGAACCAACGCCGGAATATCGCTTGAATGAGGTGTTTTTGTGAATTATACAGAGGCAAGAGCCTATGTGGACTCCACCGAGAAATTCGGGATCAAGCCGGGACTCGATCGCATCAATAAAATGATGACCTATCTCGGCAACCCGCAGGACAAGCTGAAATTCGTGCATGTGGCAGGCACCAACGGCAAAGGCTCCACCTGCACCATGCTTGCGTCGATTCTGACAGGCGCGGGCTATAAGACGGGACTTTTTACCTCTCCGTATGTCATCGATTTCCGCGAGAGATTCATGGTGGACGGAGAAATGATCAGCGAAGAAGAATTCGCCGAAATAATGACGCGACTGAAGACGGTCAACGACCTGCTGGAGAAATCGGGCTGCAACCTGACGCAGTTTGAACTGATCACCGCCGTGGCATTTCTGTGGTTTGTGGAAAAAGAGTGTGATGTGGTGGTTCTGGAATGCGGTTTAGGCGGCAGGCTGGACTCCACCAATGTCATCAAGGAACCGCTCTGCACGGTGATTACCAAAATTTCACTCGACCACACCGACATTTTAGGCGATACGGTGGAAAAAATCGCCGGAGAAAAGGCCGGAATCATCAAGTCGGGATGTCCGGTCATTCTGGCTCCGAATCAGCCTCATGAGGCAGTTTCGGTCATTGTCAGAAAATGCGCCGAGTTTGGCAGTCCTCTCACCGTGAGCGGAATGGACACCGTTTCGGTCAAAACCATGCTGCCCACCATGACGGAGATCAATTATGCCGAGCTGCGCCTAATGGTTCCGCTGGCAGGACCTCATCAGGTGGAAAACGCCATCACGGCAGTCAACGCGGCAAGAGAGCTTAATGAACGCGGCCTGAAACTGTCTGATGACAAGATCGTGGCAGGCATAGCCAAAGCAAAGATACCGGCACGCTTTGAGATCATATCCCACGATCCGCTTGTCGTGGTGGACGGTGCGCACAATCCCGACGGCATTGAAGCGCTTTGCAATTCAATAGAAGCCCTTCTCGGCGGCAGGAGCATTGTGGGAATCATCGGTATGCTGCGAGACAAGGCTTATGAATCGGCATTAGCGGAGATTGTACCGCATTTTGATATGGTGCTGACCGTCACACCGAACAGTCCGAGGGCACTCAGCGCAAAGGATCTGGCGGCATGCGCGCAGCAGTTTGCGGGTGAGGATGTAACGGTAAAGCCGGTAGAGAGCCTGAAAAAGGCCGCTTCGCTTGCGCTTGATATGACTGATGAAGCGTCCGCCGTGGTTGTCTGCGGTTCGCTGTATCTTGCGTCGGAAATGCTTCCGCTGATGAAAGAAATGATCGAGTCAAGAAAAGACTGAGCGTAATTCTTATTAAGAAATAATAAGGAATGATTATATGTCTTCAGATGGAAAAAAGCACGGCGGTCACAGAGACCGTCTGAGAGAACGCTTTATCAGAGACGGTCTTGACGGTTTCGAAGAGCACAATATTCTTGAAATGCTGCTTTTTTATCCCATCCCTCAGAAGGATACCAACGAATTGGCGCATGCACTGCTTGACAGATTCGGTAGTTTAGAGAGCGTATTCAACGCCACGCCGGAGGAACTGATGCAGATAGATGGCGTTGGAGAGCATACCGCCCGATTTCTCAGCATGTTTTCAAAAACAATAGATGCATACATAACCGATCGCAGGCAAAATGAGATGATCAGCGGAATAGAGAATATTACGGATTTTGCGATAAAAAAACTTGCTTATTTACCGACTGAGTGCCTGCTCATGCTGTTTATTGACAACAAACAATTCATGATCAGCTGGCATGTTTTGCAGGAAGGATGTATCTCTCCTCAGATGATCGACAACCGGAGTATAGCGCGTATGGTGATGGGAACCAATACGATGTATGTCATGATGGCGCGGAACAATCCCAAAGGCAAGGCCAAGCTCGGCAAAAAGGATAACGGGATTGCGCTGATGGTATCCGAGGCTTTGCGTTCTATCGGAGTGGTGCTGTTTGATTACGTAG
The DNA here is from genome assembly GCA_900317765.1 of uncultured Eubacteriales bacterium. Classification (GTDB taxonomy): domain Bacteria; phylum Bacillota; class Clostridia; order Oscillospirales; family Acutalibacteraceae; genus RUG762. The sequence goes on from ONID01000002.1 coordinate 31,823, forward strand.
CGGTGGGACATGACCGTTCCTTTTGCGCAATGTTTGGCAATGCCTATACGTGTGAAAACGAAGACGCAGGCGTCAAAAAGGCGGGTGATTCAAAATAGAGCTTTACAAGGTTTTTCTTTCAGAAATGCAGGATATGCTCGGCGGTGAGTTTTCCGATTTTGAAGCCTGTATGCTTTTGCCGCATCTGAGGGGAATAAGAGTGAACACGCTGAAATTAGCGCTTGAAAAATCCGACTGGCTCGGATTGCCTATCAGAAGGTGCCCTTTTTCAGAATGTGGATTCTATCTCGATTCGGATGACCTGAGCATCGGCAATTCTCCTTGGCACCATGCGGGAGCCATCTATTCACAGGAACCGTCGGCAATGTCGGCGGTGACGATACTTGACCCGCAGCCCGGAGAGAAGGTGCTGGATATGTGCGCGGCTCCCGGCGGCAAATCGACCCAGATCGCAGCCGCTCTGAAGGGAGAGGGATTGCTGTGGAGCAATGAATTCGTCCGCAAACGCGCGCAGATATTGCTGTCGAACGTCGAGCGCATGGGCATCAGAAACGGCGTAGTGTCAAGCGCACATCCCGACCGGCTTGCGGAAGGTCTGAGCGGATTCTTTGACAAGGTGCTGGTGGATGCCCCTTGCTCCGGTGAGGGAATGTTCCGCAGGGATCCGCAGGCGGTAGCTGACTGGTCGCCGGAGCATTCGTCCACCTGTGCCGTGCGGCAGCTTGCCATTCTCGACAGTGCGGCAAAGTGCCTGCGGGATGGCGGCGTGCTGGTGTATTCCACCTGCACCTTCTCCTTCCGTGAGAATGAGGATGTTGTGGCGGCATTTCTCGACAGTCACCCCGATTTTGTTCTGGAACCGTGCGGCGTGGAGTTCGGCAGATCGGGATTTGACCGCAGCGACAAATATGACCTGACGCTGACACGCAGAATATTTCCCATGGACGGAGGCGAAGGGCATTTTGCCGCTAAACTGCGCAAAAGAGGCGAACCCTGCGCCGCCTCGCTTCCGACCGTAAGTGCCAAGACAGGGGACGACGAAAAACGCGCCCGGGAGTTGTATGCATCCTGTTTTGGAAGCCTTCCCTACGGCATCGTCAGCCGGATAGGGGAGAGCTGCTACATTTTGCCCGCAATGATGCCGGAGGTCAAGGGACTCGGCGTACTACGGGGAGGCGTGTTGTTAGGCGACATAATGAAGAACCGTATAGAGCCTTCCCATGCGCTGTTTATGGCAGCCAGGGCGGAGGATTGTTCTTCGCTGGTGTCATTCGAGCCGGATTCCCGTGAACTTGCAGCGTTTCTGCACGGCGAGGAGATGGCGGTGGAGGATTCGCTCCGGGGCTATACGGCGGTAGCCTGCAAAGATGCCGTGACGGGCTTCGGTAAATGCTCCGGAGGCAGACTCAAAAACCGATACCCGAAGGGACTAAGAATGCTGTAATTATTTTATGATTTACTTGTATATTCCGATCATTCATGATATAATCAAATTATAAGAGCATTGTTGAAAACATTTGCTCGAAATTTCATGGGAAGGGTCGGTTGTTATTTTGAAAATGAAAAGAATTCTCGGCGTAGCTCTTTGCGCGGCAATGCTTTTGTCGTTAAGCTCCTGTCTTCGACTGATTGTGAAAAGCGCTCATTCCGGAAGCTCCGAAACGTCATCGGAGGTTTACGGATTTTCCTCAGAGGAACCCGTATCTTCTGAAGAGGATGTATCTTCCGCTATTTCTCTCAATAAGGAATACGGAAACGAAACGGTGGGCTGGTTCACGCTCGACAGCACATTCTTCCAGTGGTACACGCCCGGCAATGCAGAAACATGCGTGCAGTACGCCAAATCACCCACGGAAATACTGACGATGGATGTGTTCGACTGTGCCTCGATCAAGGAACAGACAGGCGTTGATTTTGATTCACTGACCGCAGCCAACACCAAAATGTACCAGCTGGAACAGGCGTCCCAGACAGAGAATATTCAGAAACTGACCGGAGCGCAGGAGTCCCTTGGCAATTATCCTGCCTATCAGGTCTATTGTTACTATCCCGACGACGATCAGTATCTTGTCACATGGTACATGGATTCTCCCGACAAAACAAAGGTTTATTATGTCGCGGCGGAATTCAGGTCGAGTGAAATGGACTTCTTTAATTATGCCCAGACCTACAGGATGCCGGGCAATTGACAAACGATTCGTTTTTCGGACGGTTCAAGGAGTAAAATCCGGCGCCGTCAGATTTTTTTATTATGTTATTGCATTAGCATATTGACATTTTTGACGATTTCAAGTAAAATATAGCTTAAATGATTTTTGAGGAGTTTTTAAAAATGCATTGGTCAGAAGAAATAGCACAGCGCATCATCGAGCGCAATCCCGATAAGGAAGAATACGTATGCGCCGCGGGCATCAGTCCCTCCGGTTCGATACATATAGGCAATTTCCGCGATATAGCCACCAGCTATTTCGTGGTACGCGCACTCAGGGCAAAGGGCAAAAAGGCAAGACTGCTCTTTTCCTGGGATGAGTTTGACCGCCTGAGAAAGGTTCCGGTCAATGTCGCCAAGGTGGACGGAGATTTCGAAAAGTTCATCGGCATGCCCTATGTGGACGTCAAAAATCCCTTTGCCGATTCCGATGCCAAAACCTACGCGGAGTATTTCGAGAAGGAATTTATGGCATCCATCGAGAAATTCGGCATCGAGATGGATTACCGCTATCAGGCGGACATGTACCGCAGCGGAAAATATAAAGAGTATATCCTTCACGCAATCAGACATCGCGGAGAAATATTTGACATTCTCGACAGCCACCGCACGCAGGATGCCCAGGAAGGCGAGAGAGAGGCCTATTTCCCGGTCGGCATCTACTGCCATGAGTGCGGCAAGGATACCACCAAGATCGTTTCCTTCGACGAGGACAGCATGACAGCGCAGTACGAATGCGACTGCGGACATCACGGCAGCTTCGACTTCAACACCGAGCACAACTGCAAGCTTGCCTGGAAGATCGACTGGCCGATGCGCTGGAAGTTTGAGGGCGTTGACTTCGAACCGGGCGGAAAGGATCACGCCACGGTCAACGGCAGCTACGACACCAGCAAGGAAATTTCCAAGGCCATTTTCGACTACGAGCCGCCGATATTCCAGGGCTATGAATTCATTGGCATCAAGGGAACCACCGGCAAGATGTCGGGTTCATCGGGACTCAATCTCACACCGGACGCTCTGATGAAGATATACCAGCCGGAGGTCATTCTCTGGCTCTACTCTAAGACCGAGCCGCTGAAGGCGTTTGATTTCTGCTTTGACGACGGTATTCTGAGACAGTACTTCGAGTTTGACAAGATGTACAGCGCTGTCAGGAACGGAACCGCCGACGATTATGTGAAATCCATCATGTACAACACCACCATCGGCGAACGCACCATTGAGACCGTTCCCATGAGCCTGCTTGTGCAGCTGGGTTCTGTGGTGGACTTCAATATCCCCATGCTGGAAACAGTCTTTGAGAAGATCGGCACTCCCTATAAGTACGAACAGTTTGCAGACCGCCTTGACAGGGCAAAGTACTGGCTGGAGCAGTGCGCACCCGACCAGGTCAACAAGCTGCGTGTCACCCGCAATTTCGATGTCTACAACACCCTTTCCGACGAGGAAAAGAAGGAAATTGAGCTGCTTCACGATTATCTCGCCGCCGGCGGTTACAACCTCGACGAGCTGAACACAAAGCTCTATGACATACCCAAGCAGGTCTTTGATGTGACCTCCCTCACCGACAAGGAACTGAAAAAGCTCCAGGGCGCATTCTTCAAGAGCGTCTACAGGCTGCTGATCGACAAGGAGAAGGGTCCGCGTCTCTATCTCTTCCTTTACGCCATTGAGCCGGAACGCTATGTCGGACTGCTTGATTTCTCCTATCCTCAGACCGAGGAGGAGAAGGAGCTTGACAAGCCGCCTGTGGAGGAGGAAGTCGTTCCGGAGAAGGTCTACGGTGACCCCGATCCGGTAGCCGATATCAAGGAAGAAATTGATATCGATACCTTCGGCAAGCTCGACCTTCGTGTATGCAGGATCCTCAAGGCGCAGGAGATCCGCAAGTCTGCCAACTGCCTGAAGCTCACGCTCTTTGACGGTCTCAAGGAGAGGGTCATCGTTTCGAGCATCAAGCACGACTACACCCCCGAACAGCTTGTCGGCAGGAAGATTATTGTCGTTGCCAATCTTGCACCCGCAAGATTCTCCGGCGTACAGAGCAACGGTATGCTGCTTGCCGCCACCAACAACGCCTGCGGCTGTCAGGTGATATTTGTCGATGATATTGTCCCCGAGGGCACAGCAATTAAATAATGACATAAACGCACGAATTTTCCGGATATTATTAACAGATTGAAAATTCGTGCGCTTTCTATTGTAGACCTGAGAAGAATTTGATATAATTAAACGATAAGGGGTGTTTTGATTTTGGACAAACACAATCTGATCGTCATTGAGGGACTCGACGGCAGCGGCAAGGGAACGCAGACCGCTTTGCTGCGGGAGAGAATCATTTCTTCGGGATATGCCGTCAGGCACATTTCCTTCCCGAATTACGAGGAAACCTCCGCCGCTCTGGTCAAGAGCTACCTCGCCGGAGAATTCGGCAGTTCTCCCGATTCGGTCAACGCCTATGCCGCTTCCAGCTTTTACGCGGTTGACAGATACGCCGCCTACAAGAAGCACTGGGCTGCGGATTATCTCGGCGGGGTGAATATTCTTGCCGACCGCTACACCACATCCAATGCGGTTTACCAGATGACCAAGCTACCGCCCGAAAAGTGGGACGGATACCTCGCGTGGTTAGAGGATTACGAATACCGTCTGCTTGGGCTTCCCGCGCCGGATGTGGTCATCTATCTGGACATGCCGCCGCAGGTTTCGCAAAGGCTTATGTCGGGTCGATACAGCGGCGATGAATCGCGCAAGGACATTCACGAGAGCAATATTTCCTTTCAGGAACAGTGCAGAAATTCCGCACTTTATTCCGCCGAAAGACTTGGCTGGAACGTGATAAGCTGCAGTGAAGGGGAGCAGCCCCGCAGCATTGATGATATTTCGGACGAAATTTGGCGTGCAGTAGGCGAACGCCTGATATAGAACGGCAGGATGTTAAAATAATGCTTGATTTTCACATGCCCACGCTTGATGACAAGCCGTGGATTGACGAGATTTTTAAAGGAACCGAATATTTCGGCTGCTTCTGCTCCTTTGCAACGCTGTGGCTGTGGGAAAAACGCTACTTCACCGAAGTGGCGCGGATGGATGACTGTCTGCTGCTGCGCGGCGTTGATGACGAAAAAAACACGTATTATATGTACCCGATGGGAAAGAAATATGATATTCGCAAAGCGATTGCGGCTTTGCGTGAGGACGCGGAGCGCTCAGGAACGCATCTGACGATATACTGTGCGGAGGGCTGGGAGTGCAATGAGCTGCGGGAGGTATTCCCGGGAGAATTTGCATTTGCGGAACAGCGGGGAGATTATGACTACATATACCGCACGGAAGACCTGATCAACCTCAGCGGCAAGAAGTACCACGCCAAGCGGAACCACATCAGCAAATTTGTCAGAAGCTATCCCGACTGGCAGTATGAAGGTATTGACAGCATGAACATTCAGGAATGTCTGGAATTTGCCGGAACGCTTCTTGAAAAATCCACTATCGGGCTGGATGATGATGAAGAAAGCGAGCTTCGCATGGAGAATGTCGCCATTACAAAGGCTCTGCATCATTTTGATACGCTGGGCCTGGTCGGAGGGCTGCTCCGTGTTGGCGGCAGGGTGGTTGCCTTTACTATCGGTGAACCGATCAACAGCCGGGTCTTTGTCACGCATTTTGAAAAAGCCGACACCGATTTCGACGGTGCATATACTATGATCAACAATCAGTTTGCCAAAAGCCGCCTGTCGGATTACGAATACGACAATCGGGAGGAAGACATGGATAAAGAGGGTCTGCGAAAGGCAAAGCTCTCCTATTATCCCGCAATCCTGCTCGAAAAATACAGCGCGGAGGATATTTCAGGCAAGTCCTAATATTTTTAAAAGCGAGGAGTGACACAGCAGAATGGTGGTTTTTCCGCAGGACAGCATGAAAAGCGATCTGGAACGCCTGTGGCGCACCTGTTTCGGAGATTCCGAGCAATACATACGTTATTTTTTTGAAAACAGATATGTTCCCGAAAACTGTCTTGCTTTCGTGGACGATTCCATACGCCGTCCCGTTGCCATGCTGCATCTGCTCGATGTCAATATTGCGGAGGACGGAGGACTTGTCCCGTCGCAGTATATTTACGCCGCCTGTACACGTCCCGATTACCGCAGGCAGGGCATCATGCGGGAACTGATACAAACGGCGCAGAAGCTCGGCGCTTACCGGAAGCTGAAGTATTCTGTCACCGTTCCGGCGGAGCCGCGGCTGTTCAGGTATTACGGAAGGTACGGATTTGAAAAATGCTACAAAAACCGTGTGGTCTATATGGATCGCTCCGATCTCATATTCTTGAGCAGGGACGCGGTGAAGATTCCGGACAGCGTGCGCGAAACCATGATGAAGCTCACCGAGGTCAGCGCTTTTCGAAGGGATATGCTGGTGGACCGTGACGGCTTCGCTATCTGGGACAGCAACGCCCTTCGCTATGCCGTCAGCAGTCATGAGCACGAGGGAGGGCATGTGATTACCCTCTCGTACGGTGGGGACTTCGGCTACGCATTTTGCAGTGAGGAAGCCGGCACGGTGAGAATTACGGAATTTATCGTGAAGGATTATTTTGCGTCAACGCTGCTGTACAGGATCTTAAAAAGCTATCCGAAAGCGCAGAAATTCGTGTTCAGACTTCCTGTATACGATGCTTTCTTTGAAAAATACGGCGAAGTAGTGGATTATGCCATGATCTGCCGGAACGACGGCAAAAGTCCAGTGTCGATTACCACGCTTGACGGCATAAGAACGCCGTATTTAGGGCTTGCGCTTGACTGAGTGCTTTCAAGGACAGTTTTTAGTTGTGAATCGCAAAATTAAAATTTTGTTTATTGCCAATTTCAATATTAATGCTATAATATAATATATTTAACATAAAGAAAAGGAATGACAAGTGTTATGGTATATGTTATGCTTGCAGACGGCTTTGAAGAAGTTGAAGCATTGGCTCCCGTGGATATGCTCCGGCGTGCCGGCGTCAATGTACTGACCGTGGGCGTCACGGGTGAAGCTGTGCGCGGTTCACACGGAATTGTCGTCGCCGCAGACATCACCGCGCAGGAGATGGATATGGCGGGCGCCGAGATGCTGGTACTTCCCGGCGGCATGCCCGGTACGCTGAATCTTGAAAAATCCGAGTACGTCCAGGCGGCGTTGGAATACTGCTACGAGAACGGCATTCATATTGCGGCGATCTGTGCGGCTCCCACGATTCTGGGACACAAGGGTTATCTCAGGGGCAGATACGCCATCTGCTTCCCGGGCTACGAGGGTGAACTGAACTGCCGGAAGGTCTCCGACAAGCCGGTGATTACCGACGACGGCATTACCACGGCAAAGAGCGCAGGCTACGCGGTCAATTTCGGCTGTGAGCTGGTCAATGTTCTGCTCGGACCGGAAAAGGCCACCGCCGTTTCGGATGCGGTATATCAGCCGTGAATCACTATATGAAAGAAGATATACGGCGGGTCAAGACCGATCTGCGCCAAAGCATCAAGCAGATGCGCTCCGAGTTGGACCCGGAGATAAAACAGCAGATGGATGACAGCATCACGGATTCGTTTTTAAGAAGCACGTCATATACGCGAAGCGACGTCATTCTTACCTATGTATCGACCGGCATCGAGGTCAGCACCGAACGGATTATTCTCACCTCATTGAGTGACGGCAAGCGTGTGGCCTGTCCCAGATGTATTGACGGCAGCCGGGAGATGGATTTTTATTATATCGATTCCCTTGACGAGCTGAAGCCGAGGACGTTCGGCGTTCGGGAACCGGAGGGGGATCCTGATAAGTTGTACGACTGCACCGGACATCCGATCTGCATCGTGCCCGGGCTGTCGTTTGACCGATGGGGATACCGTTTAGGCTACGGCAAGGGATATTACGACAGGTTCCTGTCGCGTTACGGCGGCTGGACGGTTGGTCTGTGCTACAGCGCATGCGTGCAGTATAAGCTGCCGCACGGTCGGTTTGACAGACCGGTTGACCGCCTGATTACCGAAAATTATCTGCGTCTGTGCGATGAAATTCGTCCGGGCGACGGCGGAAAAAGACGCAAATGATACCAGGGAGGTAACAAGAATGAGTGACAATTACAGAGGAATTGACAACGACGGGACATACAAGAGCCGACATGCGGGAGGACGTGCCGAGAGAAGCACGTCGCAGAGTTACGGCGGAAACAGCGGACAGAGCAGACCGCGCAGCAGTTCGCAGAGTTCTCGTCCGACCGGCGGACAAAGCAGAAAACCGATGTCCGGAAGCACCCAGAGAAGCGCACACTCATCTGCTGTTGGAAAATACACAGGAGAAAGCACGCAGACAGAAACCGCGCAGCCGGAAGTCCGTTCGGGAAATTTCCATGTAAGCATTTCGGAGGACGACTATTTTGACGCCGAAGCTGCCAAAAAGGAAATGAGCGCGGCAAGGAGAGCGGCTCTTCAGCCCCAGCGCAGCAAGGTCGGTTCACCTGCCAATCGCAAACGCAGACCGATGGAAAACCGCAATCCCGCGACAGCCAAGCGGGTTGTCACGGGCAGCATGGGCGATACCTATCAGATTGAAGACGACAGCGTGATGGCTCCCAAGCAGATTCGCAGCAAGCAGAAGTCAATTCGCAAGCGCAACCGCGGCTGTATGATCGCACTTGTCTATTCCGCGGCGGTGCTTTCGATTTCCATTCTGTTATCCTATTACCTGATCGTGGGCGTCAACGACATGTTCGCTCTTGTAAAGGATGAGACGGACATTGTGGTGGATGTTCCCAAGGATGCCGATCTCAACGAAGTCACCCGCATTCTGGATGACAATGACGTGGTTGAGTATCCCTTCTTCTTCAAGACCTACGCAAGGTTCTCCAAAAAGGCGACGGGTTTCAAGGCGGGAACCTTCACCATTAATTCCAAATCCGACTACAACCAGATACTTCAGAAGCTCAGACGTCCGGCAGGCGCCGACAAGAGTACCATCACCGTCACCATTCCCGAAGGTCTCAACGTGCAGCAGATTGCCGCACTGATGGAGGACAACAGCGTCTGCGACGCCGAGAATTTCCTGAAATCGGCGCAGGAAGTGAAATTCACACAGAAGTTCATGTCCAATGTCAATACCAAGAACAAGAAACGCACCTACAAGGTGGAAGGCTTCCTCTTCCCGGATACGTATAACTTCTACCTGAACGAGGGTTCCGTCAACGCCATCAACCGCCTGCTCAATGAATACGAAAGGCACTGGACTTCCGAATACGAAGCACAGGCGAAAAAGATCGGAATGAGCATGGACGAGGTCATCACGCTTGCCTCTATTGTAGAACGTGAGGCCAGCAAATCTGATCAGAGAATGATTATCGCATCCGTATTCTACAACCGACTTCACAACAGCAGGGGAACAGGCGGAAAGCTCCAGTCGGATGCTACCCGCTGGTATCCCTACGCCACCAAGAAGGAACTGCTTGCTTCGGATAAGCTCACGCAGGAGGAAAAGGACGACTGGATCAGCAACAACAAGGGCGTTTGCGATACCTACCGTCTGAAAGGTCTTCCGCCGAGTCCGATCTGCAACCCGAGTATTGACTCCATCGAATCGGTTCTCTATCACGACAAGACCAATTACTATTACTTCTGCTCCGACGCAAAGGGCAATTTCTACGCAGCAGCCACTCTCGCAGAGCACAACAGAAACCTCAAAAAGGCAGGACTTGCATAAATCTGCCTTTGAATAAAAGTCATCGGAACACAACAGGCAGCGCATGGGCTTTATGGCAGGCTCATGCGCTGCTTTTTTTCGGAATTTTTGCATCTTGTACTTGCAATACGACAGATCGTTTGATATAATAGTTACCGCGTCACATAAAAACTGCTTTATGGGGTGTTCTTGTGATGTGTTTTTTATGTCTATGATAAATCAAGGTGGTTGTAAAGATGATGTGTTTGAGGAACACAAAGAACGGAAAAAATGACAGGAAATATCGCTGGGGAATTGTCGGCACCGGCAGAATGGCTCACACCTTCGCGCGTGCGCTGGCGTTGTCTGAAAATGCTGAGATCACTGCGGTCTGTTCCCGTACGCTGAAAAACGCGCAGAAATTTGCTAAGGAAGTAAAAGCAGCGGAGGCTTATGACAACGTGATGGAGCTTGCGTCGGATGAAAATGTGGATATTGTCTATATCTGTACACCTCATACAGACCACGCAGACAGTTCTATGGCTGCGATTTCCTGCGGAAAGGCAGTGCTTTGCGAAAAGCCGATGGCACTCAATGCCCGTCAGGCAAAGGCTGTTATTGACGCGGCGAAGGAAAAGAATGTATTCTTTATGGAGGCCATGTGGACGCGTTTCATTCCCGCCGTGGTCAAGGCCAAGGAGTGGATTGACGAAGGGCTCATAGGAGATGTCAAAGAGGTCAACGCCACATTTTTCGGCAAGACAAAATACGACACGAAGGATCGCGTGATTTCTTTTGATCTGGGCGGAGGAGCATTGCTCGACATCGGCGTTTACAATATTTTCCTTGCCCAATGGCTTTTGGGCGGAAGACCGGGCGACATCCGATCGATCGTCAATCATTGCGAAAACGGCATTGACTGGCAGTCATCTGCCATTATGAAATTCTACAACGGAGGCACCGCTTCTGTTTCATGCGGATTTGAATACAACTCCATTCACGCCGAGATCACAGGAACCAAGGGTGTGATAATGATTCCCGATTTTGTCTGGGCAAACTCGGCATATGCTGTCAGGGATAAAAAGATCATCCGTGAATACAGCGACTCCGACAGCAACGAAAAGAAATACTGCTGCGAAATAGCGCATGTCACCCAATGCCTTGAAAAGGGACTTACCGAGTCTCCCATGTATCCTACATGGATGTCCTTTGACATTCTCGATACCTGTGACAGACTGCGTGCCGACTGGCACCAGGTTTATCCCGATGACAACCATATTCCCACTGTTCCGGAAAGGAAGGAAAAGCCTATGCCAACTTCAACAGAAAATACGACGGATGTGCAGACACAGGACACTCAGCAAAACAAGCCCGTGCTGCCGGAGATTCCAAAGGCGGCAGCCCTGAGCAAAGCTCCCGACTGGTACCGTGACGCGGCTTTTTATCATATTTATCCCCTCGGATTCTGCGGGGAAAACCGTTATAACGACTTTACAGCACAGCCGACCGACAAAATCAGAAAGATGATCCCCTTTGTCAGGCATCTCAGAAGAATGGGCGCCAACGCCGTTTATTTCGGACCGGTGTTTGAATCCACCAAGCACGGATACGACACTGCCGATTACCGTGTGATTGACCGCCGTCTCGGTACCAACAAGGATTTTGCCGACGTTTGCGCCGAGCTGCACAAAAACGGCATCAAGGTAGTGCTCGACGGCGTCTTCAACCATGTCGGCAGGGATTTCTGGGCGTTCAGGGACGTAAAGCAGCACAAATGGAACTCGGCGTTCAAGGACTGGTTCAATATTCATTTTGACGGCAACTCCAACTACAACGACGGCTTCTGGTACGAGGGCTGGGAAGGCTATTACGACTTGGTGAAGCTCAACCTTCGCAACCCCGATGTTAAGCAGCATATCTTCAGCTGCATTGAAGGCTGGGTCAATGAATTCGGCATTGACGGACTGCGACTGGATGTGGCTTACTGTCTCGACCGCGACTTCCTGCGGGAACTGCATCAATTCTGCAAGGGCAAGTGGAATGACTTCTTCCTCCTCGGCGAATGTCTGCACGGGGATTACAACACCTGGTGCAACGACGCAATGCTCGATTCCGTCACGAATTACGAGTGCTACAAGGGTCTTTATTCTTCTTTCAATTGCTCCAATATGCACGAGATCGGGTATTCCCTCAACCGCCAGTTTGCCGATGAGCAGTGGACGATATACAAGGGCAAGAATCTCTATTGTTTTGCCGACAACCACGACGTTACGCGCATTGCCTCCATTCTCACTGACAAGAGCAATCTGCCGCTTGTCTATTCGCTGCTCTTTGCCATGCCCGGCATCCCCTCGGTCTACTACGGCAGTGAATTCGGCACGGAGGCGCAGAAGAGCCAGGGTGACGACGCGCTGCGTCCCGAGTTTTCCGAGGAGCTTGCCGAAAGCGGATGGAATGCGCTTTCTGAGCATGTCAGCCGCTTGTATTCAGTGAGAGAGTCATCGCCTGCACTTTGCAGGGGAGGATATAAACAGCTCCATATCAATTCAAAGCAGCTTGTATTTCTCAGGCAGTTTAACGGCGAACGGGTTATTTTCGCCCTGAATATGGATGAAGCACCCTACACAGCGCATTTCGATGCTGGCGCGGGCAGCGGCATTGATCTCCTTTCGGGTCAGAATGTCAGCTTCGGCGGCGGTCTGAATATTCCCGGCAAGACCGCATATATTATCAGACTGTAATTCTATATTTTCTATTCCAATAAACAGAATCGACCGTCCGATTGTTTTTGCAGTCGGACGGTCGATTTTTATACAAAAAAAGCGAGGAAATCCCGTTTCGGAGAAATCCTCGCAGAAGAAATTATTTAAGCAGTTCGTCAGCGAGCTTGATCATTGTGTCGGGTGTCTCGCCTTTGAGGGATGATTTGATGGAAACGACGGTGTCGAGCACCTTGATATTTTTCATGGCTTCCAGCTGGGTCTTCATCAGTCTGGCTGCTGCCGCCGCCCATGAACCGTTTTCCATCAGACCGACGGTACGTCTCTGGTAGTCCTTCGCTTTGAGCTGGTTAAGGAATCTCTCCATCGGCGGGAAAAGTCCCATGTTGTATGTCGAGCAGGCGAGCACCATTCTGTCGTAGCGGAACGCGTCCTCTACGGCTTCGGCTATATCGTCGCGCGAGAGGTCTGTAATGGCAACCTTGGGAGCGCCCTTGCTCTCCAGCAGCGCCTTGAGCTGCATGGCTGCCGCCGCGGTATTGCCGTGAATGGAGGCGTAGGCGATAAAGATACCCTTGTCCTCAGGCTCAAAGCTGCTCCAGACGCGGTACTTGTCGATGTAGTAAGCGAGGTTTTCCGAAAGAATGGGACCGTGCAGCGGGCAGATCACCTGAATGTCCATTGTGTCGATCTTTTTGAGAACAGCCTGCACCTGTGCGCCGTATTTGCCGACAATATTGAAGTAATAGCGGCGGGCTTCACATGCCCAATCTTCGTCGGTGTCAAGAGTGCCGAACTTGCCGAATGCATCGGCTGTGAAGAACACCTTGTCCTTGCTGTCATAAGTCATCATGACTTCGGGCCAGTGAACCATGGGAGCCATCGTAAATGTCAGCGTGCGGGAACCGAGATCAAGCGTGTCGCCTTCCTTGACGACGATTTTTCTATCGGAGATGTCGTAGGAATAAAACTGGTCGTAGAAAGCGAAGGTCTTGACGTTGCCAACGATCTTCATTTCGGGGAACATCTCGGCCAATGTCTGAATGTTGCCTGTGTGGTCAGGCTCCATGTGGGAGATGACAAGGTAATCCGCTTTTCTGTCTCCGAGTGCTTCCTTCACATTGGCAATCCAGGCATCGGAAGTGCGTTTGTCCACTGTATCCATGATGCAGACCTTTTCATCCAAAATGGCGTATGAATTATACGCCATGCCGTTGGGGACATCAAACTGGCTCTCAAAAAGGTCAAGGTCCGCGTCGTCGCAGCCTATGTAAACAACAGAATCAGTGATTTTCTTAGTCATAAATATCATTCCTTGCAATTGAATTTGACGGAACACCGTCACAACCATTATTATACCAGTCGGGTAGGAAAAAGTCAATGTATCGGTCAAATAAATTGACCGTCAAGCTTTTGTACCGGCAGCATAACGATTCCTTGCGGTATCGGCAAACAGCAGAATTCCGGAAATCCAAATGACAAAAAGAGATGCAGCCATGCGGGTGTAAATCTGCGCAAGGTAAGTTGCGCTGAGTGTAAACTCACAAACCACGGCGAGAGCAAGGGCTGCTGCACAGATCGCCCACAGTGATAACCGACAGGCAGATAAACCGCAGACGCGGGCGTTGTCGATACTGATGATTACAAAAGCCGCCACAGCCATCAGTATACTGATAATCTGGTCGATTCTCACAAAACCTAATGTCACCATGAAAAGCGAGTCGCTTCTCATACTCTCTAAAAATGCCTGAGACAGTCCGAACGTCAGCATAAAGCAGAGTGTGACGCAGCCTTCGCGCAAACCTGCATTTTTTCGGATGTATTTCCGGAAAAAGAGGTATAAAACCATTCCCGTGATCATAAGGGCAAAGATGCCTTCAAAATAACCGACCCACAGCACATTGGCCTGTTCCGTTTCAGACCAGCGCACAAACGGCGCAGAGCAGTCCGTCTTAATCTCAAAGCCGGTTTCCTCGCCCCCTGTCACTCCTGCGAAACGCCCTGCCGCAATGGCTGCCGACAGGGCGGGAACGGCGGCGTCCATCAATTTTAGGAAGCTTAGTCTTTTGCGTGCCGAGAAGAGGAGCAGCATGACGGCAATTCCGGACAATCCTCCGAAAAGCGAAAAACCGCCTTCGCTCAGATGCAGGTAATCGCTTGCTCTCCCGGAAAATGACGCCTGCCGGAACCAGCAATAGCTCACCCTTGCCGCAATAAAACCGACGGGAAGCGACAAGAGCAGGGCGTCGAGTGCTTGGGAAAGCCTTTCTCCCTGCAGCCTGCGCAGTATACAAAATAATACTGCCGCCGTCAATATCGCACATCCGGCAAACAATCCGAACCAGTATATTCTCATAAATCCGAGATCCAAAAACAGTAAATGTTCATTCATACAAATTCCTCCGCAATACAGCCGCCACTTTACTGTCTTTCCGATTCGGGAATGGCTGTGGCAAAATAGAGAATGTCGCTGAGTGTACGTTCACCGCCGTCGGCGACGTGATTGTATGGTTTGTTATGAAAGTACAGAACAGACGACTGTCCTCCGTCCATATTGTAAGCGACGGTGCAGTTCTTACGCAGCATGATCTGACTGAGTTCAGCCATATTCACGCCGCGGGAATTATCCATTCTGCCGTCGACGGTACACAGCAGATAATGCAGCGGCCCGATTTGTCCTACGGCTGTTCTGGGGTTGTTTCCGTACGGACCGCAGGCGTAATTGGTTCCGAATTTCTTTAAGGCCTTGCCGTCATTGACCAGTGCGGGACCGAAGGAAAAGGACTGTGTTATTTTATTATTCTTGTAATACCCGTCTTTTTTGGCGGCGTGGTCTGACATGATAATGAAGTTCCCTTTCGAGTCAATGAGCAGCAAATCTTTGCCGTATGGTTTTTCACGGTAGAGAGTCCCGTTGCGGATGATGACGCCGTTGGAATTGTAATTGTAAAAATCCGCATTGACAGCGACAACAGCGTTGTTGTTCTTGGCGATCCTGCTTGCAAGCATTCGTTTGGTGCCGAACTGTCCTCCGGCAAAGGCTGTGCGAAGCTGCGAGGGATGGGCTATCGTAATTTCGGCAAAATTGGCTGTGACTGTTTTTTTGGAGATGTTAATCCTTTCGCGCCAGCAATTGACCGAAATGGTGGAGTCCTTGTAGCTGTCTTTTGTAAATCCGTCCGGATCGGGCAGAGGTGAAGGAGACTGATCCATCGGGAGCGTATATACCATCGGCAGATCAAATATCTTTTGATTGATATTGTCGTTAATCCTTGCGCAGCTTCGCTGAAAATCCGTGATGTAATGCTTCCCGGAGGAGGATGCACCTGCTGAGCCGAGATTGATCTGTTCCCCAGATGAAATAAAGGTCATGGCAATGACTGTCATCAGAAAAAGTGCCAGGATTCTGAGCCATACAGTTGTTTTCATAACGAATCTCCTTCCGTTTCAATTGAGACCTAAAAGAGATTGATAAAGTTCATCCGTCATCTCAACACGCCATTTGCCGTTGCTGAGAATCATCCGCACATCCAGCTCGGATGTGACGTAGAATTGCTCAGGCGCTTTGAGTAAGTCCTGCTTATTGCTTTCTATGATGTCAGCGGTGTCAGAGGGCTGCGTGAATTTCTTTCCTTCGAACATTTTTCTTTGCACGTCCTTTTCCACGTTCTCGGCAAGCGCTTGCTCAAAAAGCGACATATTCAGGGATGTCAGAGAGATAGACACCAATGCTTTTTGCTTATCGCTGTCATTCCTGCTTTGGTTATTGATTTTCATGCTGCGGCTGTGTTGGAGCGCTTCAAACAGTTCTTTATCTGAATTTTCCATGGGTGTGTCGGAGTGATTTGTCCACGTGCAGTTGAAAAGGAAATCATTGATCTTCGATTCGTCCTCACGGTTGACAGCCTCCATAAAGTCTGTCAGAGCGTCCGCAGGTTCTCCCGAGTCGCAAAGGGAATAGGAAGGAAGCGCGCATCCGGAGGTGACGATCAGAAAGAAAAACGCTGTTGCTAACAATGCTGTTTTGTACAGTGTCCTTAACGAACTCATTAAGACATCAGCCCTTTGTAAAAATATGATATGATTATAAAAATATATCACATCAGACAGTAATTGTCAATATCGTAAACCGACGAAAAAAAGGAGGGGCATGCTCTTTGATAAAGCATGCCCCATGGAAAAGGAATATATTTGTATTTGATCAGATTTGTCCGGAATAATGCCTTACGAAATACATTCGCTGTCCGGGATGAGCTCGAAGTGGTTCAGATTATAACGGATCAGTCCGTCCTTCTGCATTTTACTCAGTTCACTCGACATGGCGCTGCGGTCAACCGCAAGATAATCGGCAAGCTGCTGCCGGGTAAAAGGAATATCAAAAGCGGGGGACTGATGCATGTTCATCTGCTCGGTAAAGTAGGAGAGCAGCTTCTGACGGGTAGAACGCCTTGAAATATGCTCCAGCTTACGCGTATTATTGAGCAGCTTTTTTGCCATAATTCTCATCATATTGCTGCGAAGCTGACTCTGACAGTCACCGATTTCCGGGACGAACGTAAGAATGCAGTCGATGTCGATGAAGATGACAACGGTATGACTGAGCGCAACCACGCTGACGGTCGGCATGTCGTATGGAAGCAGGGAGTGGACCTCGCCAAAAATATCGCCGCTTTACAGCTCGGAAAGCACGGTGTTGTTGCCTAAGAAATCAGCGTTGGTAATGCGTGCGCTGCCTTCAATGAAAACGACGATTTTATTAAGCTCATGGTTGGATCTGAAGACGTATTCGTCTTCATCGAATACGCAAACCTTTGCGTTAAAATAGTCAAGTATTTTGCCTATGTTCTCGGTGCATATGCCCGTGAACAGATCGTTTTTTCTGAGAATATCAATATACCTGTGCATAATTGTGTAAACAACCCTTAACCTCACCAAAATATAGTTGTAAGTACAATTTACATATGAATTATATTATTTTCGGTTCAAATAGTCAATTGATAATTTTACCGAAATTGCCTTTTAAATTTTATAAAAAAGAAAATAAGAAATACTGTAGAATTTTAATTATTTACATTTTAATTGACAAGAGTTGAATTATTATGTATAATATAATAAAATCAACATGGAGGTGTATTTTTCATGGATACAAAAGCGTTGCAAAAGATACAGTATGGACTTTTTGTCCTGAGCGCATCCGACGCAGGCAAGGATAACGCCTGCATTGTCAACACCGTCGTGCAGGTGACGTCAAACCCGATGTGTATTGCCGTGACGGTCAATAAGCAGAACCTCACGCACGACATGATCGCCTCGACCAACAAATTCAATGTCAGCATTATCGACGTCACCGCGCCTTTTGCGATATTTGAGCGTTTTGGTTTTCAGAGCGGACGCACAGCCGATAAATTCAAGGGTTTTGACGGAGCAACACGCACCGGCAACGGCCTGATGCGGCTGACAGACCACGCCTGTGCCTATATCAGCGGATGGGTGATTTCCAGTGTCGATCTCGGGACGCACACGATGTTTATCGCCCGTGTTGCCGATTGCGGTGTGCTCAGCGGCGAAGAAGCAATGACATATAACTACTATCATGCAAATGTCAAGCCAAAGCCGGAGGCCAACGCCAAGAAGGGTTTTCGCTGCAAAATCTGCGGATATATTTATGAGGGCGATGAACTGCCGCCCGATTTTGTGTGTCCTCTCTGCAAGCACGGTGCCGAAGATTTTGAGAAGATTTAAGGTGGGTTGATACCCGATCTTGCTGCAATCATAACATCTGAAAAAACAGCAAAAAAGCCGGAGCGTCAAAGAATAGCGTTCCGGCTTTTTGTAAGCTGATCGATTAGTTTTCGTGCCGATTCCGATCTTATACGAGCGAACCTCCGAGCACCTGCGCCTGCTTGCCACTGGTAATATTTTCCCAGGCTTCTTTGTCAAACGGCTGTTGTTTGAAAATGAAGCGCTTGTCCTCTTCGGTTATTTTTCTTATTACCCGACAGGGATTTCCTGCGGCTACCGTCCAGTCGGGAACATCCTTTGTAACGACACTTCCCGCACCGATCACGCAGTTGCTTCCGATGGTCACCCCCGGGCAGATGACGACATTGCCGCCTATCCAGACGTTATCGCCGATGGTAACCGGAATGCCGTATTCATACATGGAATTCCGGCTGTCTGGATGAATCGGATGTCCAGCCGTGTAGATCGCCACATTGGATGCCATAAAGCAGTTTTCGCCTATGGTGATCTTGGCCACGTCGAGCATGGTGCAGTTGTAATTGGCAAAGAAATTTTTTCCCACCTCGATGTTGAAACCGTAATCGCAGTAGAAAGGCGGGTTGATCCATGCGCCTTCCGACTTTCCGAGCAGTTCTTTCACTACTTCACCAAGACCTTTGAAGTCGCTTCTGTCCATCGTGTTGAGTTTCTGGGTCAGGATCCGCGCCTTCTTCTGCTGCTCCATCACGCTTTCATCCGAGATATACGCCATCCCTCTGTCGCGTCGTTCGATGTTGTTCATAACTGTGCCGTCTCCCTCAATTTAATTACTGAACATGGCAAAGAGAATGATCAGATTAAGCATAAGACCGATAATGCCAAGTATCAATCCGGCGGTTGACATTCCGGTGGGACGTGTACCGTCGTTTTTCGCTTTGGAAATGGCAGCGAATATGATAGCGAGCAATGATGGAATGGCGGTACAGCAGGAACCCAATCCCGCCAAAGCGCATACCAGCGATGCCACCGCATATCCGTCGGTGGCGTTCTGCTGATTGATTATTACAGGGTTGACGGGCGTGTACTGATAGTACTGATGAGTAACGCCGGGGGTGGAGGGCTGCTGCATCGGCTGTCCCATCGGCTGCTGATATGGCTGCTGCATTGGTTGTCCCATCGGCTGCTGATATGGCTGCTTCATCGGTTGTCCCATAGGCTGCTGCATTGGTTGTCCCATAGGCTGCTGCATCGGTTGCTGTACGCTGTCAACAGCAGGATCGGCCTCTTTCAGAATGGGCGTATTTTCGACCGACGCACTTACTTCCGGAATCACACCGACTGTTTCTGCCGTTGCCTTATTGGAAACTTCCAAAACAGGAAGCTCCGAAATACTTTTGACAGACGGTATTTCGCTTACCGTTGGAGAAACAGCCGCTTCTGCGGAGGAAGGCTGATAATCAGACGCAGTTTTTGCAGCGTCGTTAGAAGACAGATTCGCAGAGGACTCTGCCGCCGTTTTTTCGGAATCAGTTTCAGGAATATAGTTGTCCAATTGATGATACCCCTTTCAAGAGACAAATGATAACTGATGATTAGTTAATGAAAAAGCAATCGCACTGCTGATGACTCAGAACCTTGAAACGATCAGACCGTAGATCTGTTTCATCAATTCATTGATCTGTTCATCCGAGTAAACACCCGAAGAGGCAAGGAAATCTCTGTATCTGTCGGGGTTAATCAGCAGATAGATAACAAAAGCCAGGAAGATTGTCAGCAGGATGCTGATGACAAGACCGACCCAGGAAACGGCGGACTTCTTGTTGCGGATGACGCCGATCAGACCAAGGATCAGACCGATGGGGGAAAGATAAGTGCAGCTGATGATCGGGATAACGATTGACAGAATGCCGAGCACAAGACTCTTGTGCTTGCTTTCCTGCTGTACAGTGACCTGATAAGGATTGTAGGGAACCTGCTGCATCGGTTGCTGCATGATCGGCTGCTGATATGGCTGCTGCATCGGCTGCTGCATCGGCTGCTGTTCAGGCGTCGGTGTTGTCTGATAACCGTTGAAATTGGTGTAGCCGTTCTGATTGTTCTGATTGTCCATAGTATAGATCCTTTCAATAAATTAATAGTAAGCAATCAATTGCTTGAAAGTATTATAGCAAAAAAATAATAATTTGTAAATATGTAATCATAAAAAATATGTAGGATTTATATCATATTTTTCATCAAGTGCATTGGTAATTTGTTTCATATCAAAAAAATAAAATAAGACTTGCCAAAAAACACGGTTGGTATTATAATAAAAGAGATTAAATAATACATAAATACCACACAGGAGGCTGCAATCCAATGTCAGGACATTCCAAATGGAGCACAATCAAGAGAAAAAAAGAGAAGATCGACGGCGCCAGAGCCAAAATATTTACCAAGATCGGGCGCGAGATAGCCATTGCCGTACGTGAGGGAGGCAGCGCCGATCCGGGAGCCAATGCCAAGCTGCGTGACTGCATCGCCAAAGCCAAGGCGAACAATGTGCCGAACGAAAACATCGAGCGCATTATCAAGAAGGCTTCGGGTGAAAACGACGGCAAGACCTACGAATCGCTCACCTATGAAGGCTACGGTCCTAACGGAATTGCCGTTATCGTAGAGGCGCTGACAGACAACCGCAACAGAACCGCCGCCGATCTCAGACATTATTTTGACAAATTCGGTGGCAATCTCGGCACCACAGGCTGCGTTTCGTTTATGTTCAATGAGAAGGGCGTTATTGTCATTGACAATGAGGATGGCGAGATTGACGAAGATCAGATGATGGAAGACGCTCTCGAATCCGGCTGTTCGGATTTCCAGGCGGAGGGCGACGCCTTCGAAATATATACCGATCCCGCCGATTTCGGCGCAGTCGTTGCCGCGTTGGAGGAGAAGGGCTACACCTTCGTCTCTGCTGATGTCGAACAGGTGCCGGACACGTATTCCTCCATTGAAGACGAAGAGGCAGCCGTCAAGATGCAGAAGCTTCTCGATATGCTCGAAGATAACGACGACGTGCAGAACGTATTCCACAACTGGGATAACGCAGAGTGATGTATTCCTGATTGAGTAATTGATTCTGAGCCCGAAATGTTCCGGGAATGAAGCGGAATATTTCGGGCTGTAGTCTGACATTCAGTGAGTGTCATAAAGAAGAAAAATAAAAAATCAAAAAAACTGAAAAAATGACTTGACAATCCTTCAATGGTGTGTTATACTTTAGAAGCTGTCGAAAGCACGGGGCATTAGCGCAGTTGGGAGCGCGTTTGAATGGCATTCAAAAGGTCAGGGGTTCGACTCCCCTATGCTCCACCAGGTAATGTCTTGCGGATTTTATCTGCAAGACATTTTATTTGCCGGTGTGATGGAATTGGCAGACGTGCCGGACTCAAAATCCGGTGGTAGCGATACCGTACCGGTTCGACCCCGGTCACCGGCCGTGGCAGGAGTGAATTTGCATGATCAGAATCGAGCGCACAAGCGTGATGAATCTGGAAAACGCGATCAGAGGCGCGAGAAATCCCATGAACAGCTGGGCAAGAAGCGACAGCTTCTACGATGAGAGCGGAAATTATGTGCTGGGACCGAACGACCTTGACCTTGCCCGCAGACTCCGCAAAGCGGGAAGCGATCACCGCAAATATCTCAGACAGGTGTTTGTCTCGGTGGACGTTACCGCTCCGATGTATTGGTGGAAGGAATACGATACATACAAGGTTGCGACGGTCGCCAATTCCACAAGCACCATGCACAAGATCACGAGCAAGCCCTTCAGTATCGATGACTTCAGCCATGATCACATGACTCCCGCTACAGAGAAATTTATGATGTCGGTTGTGGATGAGCTTGAAGCAATTCGCCTGCGCTATCTTGCCACCAAGGACAAGCGTGACTGGTACGATCTTATTCAGCTCCTTCCTTCAAGCTACAACCAGATGCGCACCTGTTCTTTTAACTACGAAACGCTGATCAATATATATTTTGCACGCAAG
Organism: uncultured Eubacteriales bacterium; assembly: GCA_900317765.1. GTDB lineage: Bacteria > Bacillota > Clostridia > Oscillospirales > Acutalibacteraceae > RUG762. The sequence goes on from ONID01000002.1 coordinate 54,205, forward strand.
GATCACAAGCTTGCCGAGTGGCACACATTCTGCGACTGGATTCTGACGCTTCCGTATGCCAGAGAACTGATTGTCTGTGCGGATACAAATGAGTAATCCGTTCCAAACTGCTGTATTTTTCAATATGGCAGTTTTTTGTTTTAAAAAACATATAAAAATATCAAAAAAATGAATAAAAATCCTTTTCTTTTGGTAAAATATGTGCTATACTATATATAAATTTTACCTGAAGGGAGAAAAACATATGAAAAAGCTTAGACGCGTAATCGCACTGTTTGCTGCTGCTGCGATGATGGCGGCATCAATCGGTTGCAGTAAGGAGGTAACGGCGGAAGACCTCATGGTCAATATTCAGGAAGGAAATGCCTCCGAGCCTTATGTAGACGATACCTTTTGTGAGTGCTACAGTATTGCCGCGTTTAATTTATTGAAGAATGAATATTCGCAGAACGGTTCCAATGTGGTTTTGTCTCCGCTTGCCGTGTATTACAACCTTTCAATGCTTACAAACGGAGCAACCGGTCAGACGAAGGATGACCTTCAGAATATGTTCAGCAGACGATTCTTTTCTGAACAACTTAATTCAAACATGCATTCATTTGATGAAAACCTTAAAGATACAGATAAATCCAAGCTGAATTTTGAAAATGCACTGTGGTTTAATGCGGATAAGAATATCCAACCGTCAGAAGATTTTCTTGTTACAGCCAAGACTTATTATCATTTGGATGCTTATAGGGAAACTTTCAGTGAAGAAACTGTAAAAAATATCAACAACTGGGCGTCCAACAAAACCAATATGTATTCTGAACGCATTCTCAAAGAAATGCCGACAGACGTTCCTCTTTATCTGACCAATACCACCCTGCTTGAAGCTGATTGGGAAGCGCCTGTTTCACCTGCCAATGTATTCGATGCAAAATTCAAGACTTCTTCCGGCACTGAGCAGGATGTCCAGATGATGTCGAGCGTCGAAAAAATCTATATTGGCGACGAATATATGGAAGGATTCATAAAGAAGTATTCCGGCGGAAATTATGCATTTCTGGCTATGGTTCCTAAGAATGCAAACAGTACATCACTGGAGACATTGTTATCCTCGCTTACACGCGATTCATATTACCGTCAGCTGATCAAAAAGCGCAAGGATTACCTGCTTGTCGATGCATGTCTTCCCAAATTCTCCTGCGCATACAACGGAGAAATAAAGAATATGATGGAGAAAGCAAATCTTGGAGGCGTTTTTAATTCACAGTATTGTGATTTGGAAGCAATTGGCACTTGCAGCGAAAATCTCTACTTAGGCAACATGGCTGTTTCCACCGGTCTTAATGTCACAGAGAGCGGAACCAATAGAGGCACCGGCGCTAACGTGGGCAATTTCGATGGAAGCGTAAATATGATTCCCGTCAATCTCAACCGTCCGTTTGTATTTGCTGTCGTGGATACCAAGCGTTATCTGCCTGTGATCGTTGGCGCTGTCAACGCAGTTAAGGAATGAAAATAATAGTTATTTCAGCATTTTAATACCGCAAAGGTCGATATCCGTTTTTTTGCGGGTATCGACCTTTGGATTTTCGCATAATTGTTTTTTAGGCATGTGTTTTGAAGGGAAGTGGACAACAGGTGTTTCAAACAGCTTTGGTGATGGATGAACAGTGGTGGAAAACAGCGGGAGAGACAATATGGGGATTTATCGTTTCGCTTGGAGATTTCACCGCTATTGCCAGATGGGTCGTTCCCGTCATAGCGTTTTTCATTGTGTTCCGGTGCGTCAGGTCGATGCTTTCGGGACACGAGGCACCGGAGGTCTGGGCTTATCTGGATGTTGCCGGATACGGCAGACTTCCGGTCAGCCATTGGGAAAATACCATCGGCAGGGCATCCTCCAGCGATATTGTCATCGATTTTCCCACTGTTTCACGTTCGCACGCGGTGCTCATCCGCGACGAGAACAAGCGCTGGACGATTTCTGATCTCGGTTCCACCGGAGGACTGACGGTCAACGGCAAGAAGATTGAAGGCACCGCTGCCCTTCCGGCTGGCAGTACAGTAAAGTTTGCCGATGTGGACGCGAGATTTCTCGTCACCCGTCCCAAGGGACCGCAGCGTGAAACCAACAAGCGTCTTGCACGCAAGCTGCGTCCGGTGAATACGCTGCTGCTGCTCAGCATTTTCATGCTGCTGACAGTGGCGGAGCTGTATTGGAGCGCAAAGGTGGACGACACATCGGTGTTTATCTGCTACGGCGGTTTGTTTGTGCTTATGTGGGCGTATTATATCGTCATGCGCATCCTGGTCAAGACCGGCATCGAAGTGGAAATGATCGCGTTCTTCCTGTCAACCATAGGGTTTTCGGTGGCTGCCTCGTCAAAGCCGGGGGAATTATACAAGCAGTTTTTCGCCTTCCTGCTGGGATTCGGGCTGTTTATTCTGTTTGGTTGGTTCCTGCGCGATCTCAAACGCATCACATCGGTCAAGCTGCAGGTGATGATTGCCACCGTGGGATTGCTGATGTTCAATATCATATTCGGTCAGACCAAAAACGGCGCGAAGAACTGGATCTCCATCGGAGGCGTTTCGCTGCAGCCTTCGGAACTTGTAAAGATCGCATTTGTCTTTATCGGCGCAGCCACGCTGGATATTCTGCTGACCAAGAAAAACCTCGCCTACTTCATCGGCTTCTCAGGCGTCTGTATAGGTTCGTTGGCGTTGATGGGCGATTTCGGAACGGCTGCCATTTTCTTTGTGGCTTTCGTTGTGATAGCTTTCATGCGTTCGGGCGATTTTTCCACTATTGCCCTTATCTGTGCAACGGTGGTGTTCGGCATTATGCTGGTGCTGAAATTCAAGCCGTATGTCGCACGTCGCTTTTCCATATGGGGGCATGCGTGGGACGACCCGTATAATTTAGGCTATCAGCAGACCCGCACCATGTCCGCTTCGGCCAGCGGCGGTCTTGCGGGCGTCGGCATCGGAAGCGGATGGCTGCGCAGAGTGGTCGCCGCGGATACCGACCTTGTTTTCGGCGTGGTGTGTGAGGAATGGGGACTTCTCATCGCCGTTACCACGGTTGTCTGCATCTGCGCACTGGCTGCGTTCACCATCAAGAGCGCGGCAAACGGGCGTTCGTCATTCTATGTGATCGCCGCCTGTGCTGCCGTCAGTATGATGGTGTTCCAGACCATTCTCAACACCCTCGGTTCGGTGGATGTCCTGCCGCTGACCGGCGTAACCTTCCCCTTTGTGTCAAACGGAGGATCGAGCATGCTGTCGAGCTGGGGACTGCTTGCCTTTGTAAAGGCCGCCGATACCCGGCGCAACGCAAGCTTCGCCGCTGCAAGGGAGAGCTTCAAGGTGCGCATACAGAGCGGGGAAGGTCTTACCGACAGCTCCGGTCAGCCGCTTCCCGAGGTAAAGAATATCATTGGCCGCAGCGAATACGATTTCAGCAAATTGGGGCAGATTGCCGAAAGGATCAGAATCATGCTCATCGACAAGGGCATTATCAAACCGGAGGCAAATATCGACTTCACTGAAGCAGAACCCGAAAACACAGAAGGAACGGTCGAGCTTGACGACAGAAGATTCGCAGCGGAGGATGTGATCTACTCCGATCCGCTCAAGAACCCGGAATATCAGGCAAAAATCCAGTCGGCAATTCAGGCGCCGCCTGCATCGAGACCTGAGGCTTCCGCGAACTCTCAGACGTTTGATCAGAATAGCTCTCCGTCATCCGCCGGAAGACGCAGAAAGCATTCCTACACGGGCGATGACAGCGGCGACGGGGATTATATCGGCAGCCGAAGAAGACACTGACGGGAGGTGGTATGATTGAAAAAGGTTCAGAGACGAGCGCTCAGCGTTATTCTGATTATCGTATGTCTGATGGGCGGTGTGGGCTTTTTCACATTCCGCTTTTTTACGGAAGGACATAAATGGGTCAATTTTACCGCCAACAGACATGTTTACAATAACGGAGTCATTATCGACGGAGCTATTTATGACCGTGAAGGCAATGCCCTGCTCGACACGGTGGAAGGCAAGCGCAAGTACAGCGATAATGTCAATGTCAGGTGTGCCACCATGCACATTGTCGGCGACAAGAAAAGCAACGTCGCTACTTCCATACAGAAGGTGTATGCCGACAGGCTCGTGGGCTTCAATATCGTCACAGGGATGTTTTCGACCAAGGTCGCGGGCAACATCATTCACACCACACTCGATTCCGACGTCTGTGCCGCAGCCTATGAGCAGATGAAGGACAAGAAGGGTGCTGTCTGTGTGTTTAATTACAAGACCGGTGAAGTGATCTGTCTGGTAAGCACGCCCACCTATGATCCGGAGAATCCTCCTGTTATCGTGGACGGAGACGATACTTATGACGGCGTGTTCATTAACCGCGCCATTTCGTCAAGATTTACACCCGGTTCGGTGTATAAGACAGTTACCGCTGCTGCGGCAATAGACTGTATTCCGGACATAGATTCGCAGAAATTCAACTGTGAAAAGGTGATAAAGGTGAACGGTCAGAAGATCGTCTGTTCCGGAACACATAAGGAAGAGGATTTTCAGGCGGCATTGAAAAATTCCTGCAATGTTGCATTCGGCGAAATATCGATGCAGCTCGGTTGGGACAATACATCCGAATACGCCCGCAAATTAGGAATGACAACAGGACACAGTCTTAGCGGCATTCCGACAGCCAAGGGCAAGATCGCTTCTTCCGGAGATACCAATGAGCTGGCATGGACAGGTATCGGACAGAACACCGACGAGATCAATCCCTTTGCAATGATGAGATATATGGGGATCGTCGCCAACGGAGGAATCTGTACCGAACCGTATATTATCGAAAAGATTACCACAGGCTCGGGAATCCCGCTGAACATTGACAAGCAGACCGACACGACACGCGTTCTCAGCAAAGCCACTGCGGATAAGCTGTCAGACATGATGCGTTATACCGTGAAGTACAATTACGGTGACCGCAATTTTCCGTCGGGCATGGAATTCTGCGCAAAGACAGGAACGGCGGAGCTTGATGGGGATAAAAAATCGCACGCATGGTTCGTGGGATTTACAAGGAATGAAAAGTACCCGTACGCCTTTGTCGTGGTAGTACAGAACGGCGGCGGCGGATCTGTTGTGGCACGTCCGATCGCTTCAAAGGTTATGGCAGCCGTCAAAAACAAAGTTGACAAGGCGGAATCCTGAGTGGAGAATGAATAATAACAAAAAAATAGCATAAAAATTAATATATTTCATAAAAACTATTGACAAAACGTTAAATCGGGTGTATTATGTATATGCATTATTAATGAATCCTTAAATGTGTATTCATAAACACTCGGTTTTTCTCGTTACAGCATTTTAAAAGCGTGCATGCGGAAGGGGGAGAGGCGTTTGCCGATGAATTCTTTCTCCGCGAAGACCGACGCCGAGCTTGTGGCAATGGCGTCTCATGACGATCAGGAGGCGTTTGCCTGTCTGCTTGGTCGCTATAACGCCGTTATACACGCCAAAGCCATTGCCGTGAGTGAGCACTGCGGGTGTGACGTCACCGACGATATGGCGCAGGAGGCTGCGATTGGTTTTCTGAACGCCGTGAGAACCTACGATCCGGCAAAAGGCGCGAGTTTTCGCACCTATGCGGGCAGGTGTATTGACAATGTGCTGACCTCTGCGATCAGGTCGTACTTCAGCGAAAAAAATACCGTGTTCCACGGTCATTCACAGCTTGACGATCCGGGAATGAGCAAGAAAGCTTCCCTGGCGGAAAGCGATGACACGGCGGGATATGTGATTTTCGGCGAGTCGGAATCGGCTGTATTGTCGGAACTGAGCGAGTTGGAGCGCTCTGTCATCCAAATGCGGCTGAGGGGGATGAGTTATGAAGAAACCGCCCAGGCTCTCGGCATCAGCGTGAAATCGGTTGATAATGCAATTCAGCGGGTAAGGCAGAAATTCAAGTCTTCTATGCAATACAAGCGATAGGTTTTTGCCTTGTTTATAAATGCTCCTGTAGCTCAATTCAGCAGCACCGTATCCTATGCATGTGCATGGATGCGGAGATGTCGGTGAAAATCCGACCCGGGGCGAAACATTCTATTTTCTCTAAAGTGAGGTTTTTAACAATGTACGAAGACAAAACTCTCAGATGCAAGGATTGCGGCAAAGAATTTGTTTTCACGGCAGGCGAGCAGGAGTTCTACGCAAGCAAGGGATTCGAAAACGAGCCCCAGCGCTGCAAGGAATGCCGTGACGCAAAGAAGGCAGCCACCAGACAGCAGCGCAAGACATACAAGGCAGTTTGCGATGCATGCGGCGGCGAAGCAACCGTTCCGTTTGAGCCCACAGAAGGACGTCCTGTTTATTGCAGCGAGTGCTTCGAAAAGATGAAGAACAACTAATTGGACTGCTCGATTTAGTTGAGATTCATGGCTTTGCCATGGCTTTGCCAAGGTCAATTAAATGAGATTTTTGTTGCATAATTTTTTCTTATAATCAATATAGAGGATTACACCAACAGAACTTCGTGAAATACATCGTTGGCAAGAAATCAAGAGCCGGGTAAGGATCGTTATCGATCTTTGCCCGGCTTTTTGTGTCATTTATGACTATACTGCATAATGTGTAATAGGGCTGCAATCCAATGCCCTTGCTACTATCATAGTATGAATTACGGAGGTCGTTGTTTTGGATAGATCCATTTTTGCAGTGGTGGGAGGAGATGCAAGGCAAATTGTGCTGGCAAACACGCTGGCGGCAGAGGGAAGTACCGTTTATTGTTCCGGATTTGAACATGCCGCCCATCAGCTTGTGGGAGTAGCTTCCACTGACCCTTTGACGGCGGTGCTGATGGCGGATATTGTCATCCTTCCAATGCCTCCTACACGGGACGGTGAGACGCTCAGTGCTCCGCTGAGCACATACCGCATCGAGCTGAATGACGAATTCTGTTCTGCACTTGTGGGAAAGGCGGTGTTTGTGGGAATGGCGGAGAAGCTCAGAGCCGTGTCCCCGGCATTTGCGCAGCTGAATCTCTATGATTACGGAGCCAGCGAAGGATTTCTGCTTCGCAACGCGCAGGCAACAGCCGAGGGTGCGCTTGCGGAAATCATCGCCCATTATCCCGGAACGGTCTGCGGCAGCAGAATACTGATCACCGGCTGTGGAAGGATAACGAGCTATCTTGCACCCATGCTCAGGGCTTTGGGAGGAACTGTTTCGGTGGCAGCCCGCAAACCATCCGACAGGGCGAAGATTGCGGCGCTCGGCATGGAGGCGATTACATTCGGAAGAGCGGCACGCAGGGTGAAAGAATACGGCGTGATCATCAATACCGTACCGGCTATGGTTCTGAACAGCCGGTTTATTGACGGAATGTCCCCCGATGCACTGCTCGTCGAGCTTGCCTCCGCTCCCGGTGGAATCGATCTTGCCGCCTGCGACAGAAGAAATATCCGTGTGATACAGGCGCCCGGACTTCCCGGGAAATATTCGCCGATGACAGCGGCGGAGATCATCAAAGAAACAGTGATGTCCATTTTAGAGGAGGGTTAACAATATGGATGAATGGAAGGATATAAAAATCGGATATGCCATCTGCGGTTCATTCTGCACGTTCCGCAGAACCATCGACGAGATGAGAATTTTGGCCCAAAAGGGGGCGGACATCTATCCCATTATGTCACAAAACGCTTATTCCCTTGATACGCGTTTCGGAAAGGCTTCTGATTTTGTAGATGAAATTGAGGAAATATGCGGAAAGAGCGTCATACACACCATTCCGCAGGCTGAGCCGATCGGACCTAAAAAGCTGCTTGATGTGCTGGTGATTTCACCCTGTACAGGCAATACCCTTGCCAAATTATCCTGCGGCGTGACCGATACGGCTGTAGCGCTTGCAGCGAAAGCGCACCTGCGCAATGCCCGTCCGCTGGTGATCGGCGTTTCCACCAATGACGCGCTGGCTGCGGCGGCAAAGAATATCGGCGCATTGATGAATAACAAGAATATCTATTTTATTCCGATGTCGCAGGACGACCCTGTCAAGAAGCCGAATTCTGTGGTAGTACACTTTGACAAAACGCCAGACGCCATTCAATACGCACTCAATCATACGCAGATACAGCCAATGTATTTATAAAGTAAATGCCGCAGCATGCGCTGAAAAAGCCATGCTGCGGCAGATTTGTTTTTTGTTCCGACGGAAACGACGTCCGTCAATCCATCAGCCCTTGTATTCGGTGAGGGTGATGTCAACCTTGTAATTACGGCCGCTTCTTCTGATGACCATATTGACGGTGTCGCCGACTTGGAGATTTTTGGTCTGCGCCTGAATATCTTCTTCCGTCTCAATCTCCGCGCCGTTGATGGAAACGATCATATCGCCAGCCTGCAGACCTGCTGCGTAAGCATCAGAACGCATATCGACATTGGAGATGAATACACCGTAATCGTCGTAACCGTAGAGCCAGGCGGCTGCAATATTGTTGATAGTGACATAGGTGAGTCCAAGACTTGCGCGACCCTTGACATAACCGTATTCCATGAGATCGCCGATGGTTTTCTTGACGGTGTTGGCGGGAATGGCAAAGCCAAGACCTTCAATGCCGGAACCGCTGGATTTTGCGTTGACGATGCCGATGAGATTGCCCTTGTCGTCAAAGAGTCCTCCGCCCGAGTTGCCGGGGTTGATCGCAGCGCTGGTCTGGAGCAGGGTCATGGTTTCGCCGCCGACTTCAATTTCACGTCCGAGCGCGCTGACAATGCCGCTTGTCACAGAGCCGCCCAGCTGACCCAAAGGATTGCCGATGGCGATGGCGGTCTGTCCCACCTTTAGCTGATCGGAATCCGCGATCAGCACAGCGGGCGTCAGTCCGGTGGCTTCTATTTTGAGCAGAGCAAGATCTGTTTTTGCATCGTCGCCCTTCACGATTGCGCTGTAGCTTGTTCCGTTTCTGAGAGTGACGTTGATCTTGCTTGCGCCGTCAATCACGTGGTGATTGGTTACAATGTAACCGTCAGTGGTGAATACAACACCGCTGCCTGCGCCCTGTGAGATATACTGTCCGAGGAAGGAATTGGTGGTGACGACCTCGGTGGTGATCTCAACGACGGAATCAGCCACTGCCGCTGCGACGTCTTCCACAGCATAGGATGCCTGACTTCCGTTGTCGGTGGTGCGTTCGATCTCCTGAAATACGACTTTGGAGCCGTCCTCATTCTGGATGACAGTGGTGCCGTTTCCTCCGAGCTTTGCGCCGATGAAGCCTCCGCCGAGACCCAGCAGCAGGGCAAGCAGTGCGGACAGAAGAATGGTGGATAGGCTTGTTTTCCCTTTGTTGTTGTTGCCTCCGTTAAATGCCGGCTGCTGTATGGGGCGCTGCATGGGACGCTGCGGCTGTGAAATATACTGCGCCTGCGGACGCTGAGTCATTGCCTCCGTGGGCATGCCCGGTTGGGAACTGCGGTAATTGCCTTGATTGGGAGTGTTTGCTGACATAATGATTGGCTCCTTTACTTTGAATTATTTTTAGATATATTATACATATGTTCATATTATATACATAAATTTATTGTAAAGTATTATGTAATTGTAAACTTTAATAAAAATGGAGGTTTTAGGCTTGAAGGAATTTTTCAGGAAGTACCAAAAATCGATTATCAGTTATTGTTCTGTGGCAGTGGTGCTTGGTTTGGTGGGCTTGCTCTGGATGACGATGGGAGGTTCGGGAAAGAAAGCCAATTATACCGGGAACGAAAAAACCTCTCAGAGCGATTATTATCTTCCCAATGCGTCCGATTCCGACAGCGTCTCGGTAGATCAGATGCAGATTGAGCGTGTCGTTGTCACAAAACTGCTGGATATTTACGAATCCGGCGGCGATTGGGGAGGGGAATCCATCGTTCAGCGCACACAGACCTTTATGGTGCGAATCCTTACCGGACCCTACAAGGGCGTAGAAGCCCAGATGTCCCTCGATCTCACCGATATGACCGGCACCGGAAAAGGCGTCATTGTCGCCAAGGAAGGCGACCGACTGCTCGGTTACTTTGTGATGGATTACAATACATATACCCTTTACGGGACATGCACCGGTTTTCAGCGGGATATTCCGCTGATGTGGGTGGCTTTGGGTTTCATTGTTCTGCTGATACTCTTTTTCGGACGCAACGGCGTGAAATCCTTCTCGGCTCTCATTATCACCTGTGTGATGCTGATATTTGTGATGATTCCGCTTGTTTACAACGGCATGGATCCTGTGCTCGCCGTGGCGGTTTTTGGTGCGGCGACAATTATCGTCACGCTGCTGATGGTGCACGGTCCGTCGGTTTCGTCACTGGCAGCGGGAATGGGCGCGGTCGGAGGCGTGCTGACCTCCGCGCTGATTGCCTACATATTAAAAAGCGTCATCTGGATTACCGGCACGGCGGACGAGCAAGCCATCAGCCTGCTCTACACCGATAACGGGCACAATCTCGACGTGGCGTCGATTATGTTTGCCGCCATTGTGATAGGCAGCTTAGGCGGAACGATAGACGTCAGCGTTTCCATTTCGTCGTCGCTCGAGGAACTCAAGGGCAAAATGGGTGAGGAAATCACCGGCTGGGAGCTTGCCCGTTCCGGTATGTCCATCGGGTGCGATATTATGGGCGCGTCGCTCAACACCATGATTCTTGCCTATGTGGGAAGCTCCTTCCAGCTGCTGATGCTGTTCAGCGCATACAACATTTCACTTGAAGAGATTATCAATAATGAAATGATCGCCGTGGAACTGCTCCGTGCGCTTGCGGGCTGCTTCGGACTGCTGATGGCTGTTCCGATTACATCGCTGACTGCCGCACTGCTCTCCTGCAAGGGAAATATGGGCGCCTTCAGGGTGAAGGATATCAAATTAGTCAGAGTCTTTTCCGCTGCCGGGGAGAAGCTGTCGGGAGCGTGGCAGAATGCGCTTGCCGAGGCAAAGAAAAAGGACTCCGAAAAACAGGATAAGTCCGAGGAGCCGCAGGTCAATTTATTTGAGAAGGCCAGACAGCATTACGATGAGATGCAGAAGGATAAAGAAGAGAAAAGGGGAGAGTAAAGTATGGATCACAATGAAAACAGGGGCGAATCGTCTTTTTTTGCGATCATTTCACGCATGAAGTATATCGACCGCTGGGCGCTCATGCGCAACACGCACAGCGAGAATTTGAGCGAGCATTCTCTTGACACGGCGATTATCGCTCACGCACTGGCGGTGATACGCAACAGACGGTTCGGCGGAAACATAAATCCCGAAAGGGCTGCGCTTCTGGCGATATTCCACGACGTGCCGGAAGTCATCACCGGAGATATGCCGACTCCGGTCAAGTATTTCAGCAGCGAGATCCGCAGGGCGTATGCGGGCGTTGAGAGCGCAGCGGAAAACAGGCTGCTTTCGCTTTTGCCGGAGGATATGCGGGACGAATACATTCCCCTTATCACTCACGAGGGAGAGGATGCGCAACTGCTGAAGATTGTCAAATGTGCCGACAAGCTGAGTGCGCTGATCAAATGTATAGAGGAAGAAAAAGCCTACAATAAAGAATTCTCGGCGGCAAAGGCTGCAACGATTCAATCCATCAGAGAAATGGGGCTTCCGGAGGGAATAGAATTCCTCGAAAAATTCATCCCGCCCTTCGAGCTGACGCTTGACGATCAGAATATGTAATTATCAGTTAGTCAAACAAATAGGGAGAAAAACCAAATGGACAAAAAAGAAATCATCAGCAAAGTAGATCACACCCTGCTCAGACAGGATGCAACTTGGGAACAGATTAAGTCACTCTGCGACGAGGGCGTCGAATCCGGCACCGCGTCGGTCTGCATTCCGCCGAGTTATGTCAGACAGGCTGCCGAATACCTTCGGGGACAGCTTGCGGTCTGCACGGTTATCGGATTTCCGAACGGGTACAGTACCACGGGGACAAAGGTGTTCGAGACAGCCGATGCGGTGGCAAACGGCGCGGACGAGATTGACATGGTGATCAATATCGGGTGGCTCAAGGATAAAAGGTATGACGAAATTCTCTCCGAAATCAAGGAGATAAAGAAAGCCTGCGGTGGAAAGACGCTCAAGGTGATCATTGAAACATGTCTGCTGACCGATGAAGAAAAGGTCAGCATGTGCCGGATTGTATCGGAGGCAGGAGCGGATTTCATCAAGACCTCCACGGGATTTTCCAAAGCAGGCGCAACGCTTCACGATATCAGGCTGTTCAAGCAGAACGTTGCCCCCGGTGTGGGAATCAAAGCGGCGGGCGGTGTGCAGACCCTTGAGGATGCAGCGGCGTTTATCGAAGCTGGGGCATCCCGGATTGGTTCAAGCAGATTAGCGAAGCTGTGAACAGCACATCTTCCCCAAAAACGACAACTAATTCACAAAAGGAGCGATAGTAAAATGTCAGAGAAAGAAATGAAAAACACACCGACACCTCACATCAATGCCTCACCGGAGGATTTTGCCAAAACGGTGCTCATGCCGGGCGATCCTCTCAGAGCGAAATTCATTGCCGAAACCTATCTTGACAACGCCGTGCTTGTCAACAATGTCCGGGGCATCCAGGGGTATACGGGAGAATACAAGGACACCCGCGTTTCGGTCATGGCCAGCGGAATGGGCATGCCGTCCATCGGAATTTACAGCTATGAGCTGTTTGGTTTCTTTGGCGTGGACAATATCATCAGGGTCGGAACGGCAGGAGGAATCAGCGCAGATGTGAAAGTGCGCGATATTGTTATCGCCATGGGCGCCTGTACTAATTCCAATTTTGCCTCTCAGTACGGACTGCCAGGTACATTTGCTCCCATAGCGAGCTACGGGCTGATGAAAACAGCCATTGAGAAAGCCAAAGAACACGGCGCAAATTATCATGTCGGCAATTGCCTGTCATCTGACACGTTTTATAACGATGACCTCACTGCGACAGGAAAGTGGGGAAAAATGGGCGTTCTCTGTGTCGAAATGGAGGCGGCAGCCCTTTACATGAACGCCGCAAGATGCGGCAAAAACGCTCTTGGCATTTTTACGGTCTCCGACCACATCATAACCGGCGAAGCGACGTCAGCCGAAGAACGTCAGACTTCCTTCACACAGATGATGGAGATAGCTCTTGACACCGCCGTTACCCTGTAAGCGTGAGAATAATATGTTGAAAAAAGGATTTAGTCCGCATCGTTATCAGATGCAGGCTAAATCCTTAATTACTTCTCCCGCTATGATCAGTCCCACGACCGAGGGGACAAACGCGACGCTGCCGGGAATCTGCCGCTTGCCTTCCGGAAGGGCTTCGTCGGAAGGAAACGGCGTGATGGGTTCCTCTTTGGAATAAACCACCTTCAGTTTTTTTACACCGCGCTTTTTCAGTTCTCTCCGCATGGCCCGCGCAAGGGGACAGACCGAAGTCTTGTATATATCCGCCACTTCAAAAGCGGCAGGGTTCAGCTTGTTTCCCGCTCCCATCGAACTGATGATCGGTACGCCTGCCGTCTGCGCGTTCATCACAAGGGCAATCTTACCCGTCACGGTGTCAATGGCGTCTATGATGTAATTATACTGGGTAAAGTCAAACATTTTTTCTGTTTCGGGCGTATAGAATACCCTGTAGGTATTGACTTTTGTGAAGGGATGAATGTCCTTGATGCGTTCCGCTGCCGCGTCCACCTTGTACATTCCCACGGTGGAATGAGTGGCAATGATCTGTCGGTTGAGATTGGAGAAGGCGACGGTGTCGCTGTCAATCAGGTCGAGCGTTCCCACGCCCGATCGCGCCAGTGCTTCGGCGGCGTAGCCGCCAACGCCTCCAATTCCGAAAACAGCTACCCTTGCCGCGGCAAGTCTGTGCATGCCGTCGTCGCCGAGCAGCAGCCGTGTCCTTGCAAACTGATCGTTCGTTCCGTTCATTGCTCAGAATCTCCCTTCCAGGGTAAAACTCATGCCGTCATCGCCGAATACCGCGCGAAGCCGCTTGGGTGCGAGGTATTTGTCCAGCGCACGCAGCATCGCTTCGGAGGGAACCGCGTCAAAATAGAATTCTCCAGCCGCATACTCGTTGTCAAAGTGCAGCTCCATGCGGAATTTTTCCTTTAGCATTCGCTTCAGCTCACTGACTTCGGATATTTTTAATGTACGCATCATTGGTTGTACCTCGCTTTTCATGATAATCATTATTTCAAATATATTATTGTATATGTATTATATGACAACCTTGTTGCTTTGTCAACAAAATAACGGTTCGCGTTCGCCGAAATGAGCCAAATAAAAAAATTAAAAAAACACTTGACAAAAGCGAAAACCGATGCTATAATACCTATAAAACTTATAGGTTTATAGGCTAAATAAAATTATTGTAATAAATGAGAAGGAGAACACTATTATGAAAGTTTATGAAAGATTTACCGATCTTATCGGAGGCACTCCGCTGCTGAAGCTCAACAATTACATCAAGGCCAATGACCTTGAAGCCGATATTTTAGCCAAGCTGGAATATTTCAATCCCGCAGGCAGCGTGAAGGACAGAATCGCAAAGGCGATGATCGACGACGCTGAGGAAAAGGGCTTGCTCAAGCCCGGTTCGGTCATTATCGAGCCTACCAGCGGCAACACCGGCATAGGCCTTGCGGCAGTCGCATCTTCGAGGGGCTACAAGATTATTCTGACCATGCCCGAAACCATGAGCATTGAGCGCCGCAACCTGCTGAAAGCATACGGCGCACAGCTCGTTCTGACCGAGGGAGCGAAGGGTATGAAGGGCGCTATCGCCAAAGCAGAGGAGCTTGCCAAGGAAACCGAGGGCAGCTTCATCCCCGGACAGTTTATCAATCCCGCTAATCCTGCCGCTCACATTGCCACCACAGGCCCCGAAATCTGGCAGGACACCGACGGCAAGGTCGACATTTTTGTTGCAGGCGTCGGCACAGGCGGCACCCTTTCCGGCGTTGGCGGCTATCTGAAGAGCCAGAACCCGGATGTCAAGATTGTCGCAGTGGAACCCGCAGGTTCTCCCGTGCTTTCCAAGGGCACACCCGGACCTCATAAGATTCAGGGTATCGGCGCGGGCTTTGTTCCCGACACCCTGAACACCGATATTTATGACGAGATCATCACTGTGGAGAATGAAGAAGCTTTCGCAGCAGGCAAGGCACTCGCACGCAAAGAGGGTATTCTTGTGGGTATTTCCTCCGGTGCTGCTCTCCACGCCGCGACAGTGCTCGCCAAGCGTCCGGAAAACAAGGGCAAGGTGATCGTTGCGCTGCTTCCCGATACCGGTGAACGCTACCTCTCCACTCCCATGTTTGCCGACTGATTTTGAGAACCTCCCATTTTCCCGATGTGATTAATTGCCAAAAAGATCTCTTTGCTTCACACTGAGCAGAGAGGTCTTTTTTTGTATGCCGTTTATCCGAATGTGTTGACGCCTGATGTTTTTTATAAAAAAACCTTGAAAAACGGAATATAGAATGTTATAATGAATATGTAATCTTATGTCGGAGAGGCAAATTCGCAGCTCCGCAGGAAGGAAGGTTTTTCAATGAATGGCAACAAAAAAGGCGGCTTGTTCGCGGGAGTTCTTGTAGGACTTCTCATGGTCATCATCGGAACGGTTATGCTCTGGTGGAACGAAGGCAACAATGTCCGCAACATCAAGACCACCGACGAGATCGAAAAGACCGTTGTGGAGATTAATCCCAACGACAACCCTGCCGACTACGAAGGTAAGCTCGTGGCGGTCGGCGGCAAATTCACCGTCGAGGACGTTTCTCTCTCTGACACCACGTTCGGAGTGGAGCAGCATACGGCAGCTCTCAGCCGTGTGGTGGAGATTTACCAGTGGGAGGAAGAATCCCATTCGGATGACGACGGCACTACATACACCTATAAGAAGGTGTGGCACGAAGGACTGATCGACTCGAGCGACTATCACAGATCGGGTTACGATAATCCCACTTCTGTCGCATACGAAAGCGAATCTGTTTTTGCGGAGGACGTTATTTTAGGCAAGTTCCACCTGAGCAGCACGCAGATCAAGCAGATGGACGCGGAAAAATCAATCGCCGCTTCCGAAGCCAAAAAGGTTCCCGAAAAATACAGTGTTATCGGTAATTACGTAACCAATTCCGCTGATCTCGACAATCCTCAGATCGGCGATGTCAGAATCAGCTGGAAGTACAACGACTGGAAGGAAGTCAGCGTTATTTCGCAGGTTGCCGGCACTACTTTTGTCGGCTGGACATCTGCTGTCGGCAAAAAGGTCAACTGGGTCACGGAAGGGACGAAAACCTCCGCAGAAATGATCGAGGATATGCGCACGCAGGATAAGATCATGAAGTGGCTGCTCAGACTGGTCGGCTTCATGCTGATATTCATCGGCTACATGTCCTTCACCAGCCCGCTCACCAAGCTGGTCGGATATATCCCGATTCTCGGCAATGTGGTCAACTTCATGTTCGGAGCGATGATCTTCCTGCTGTCGCTTGTTCAGTCGCTGCTGGTTATCATTATTGCTTGGTTCCGCTTCCGTCCCTTGCTGAGTATCGCATTGCTTGGCATTGTTGCTGTCTGTGCTGTGCTGTTCTTCATGCTCAAAAAGAAGCAGGCTGCAAATGCGCCGCAGGCTACCCAGGTGGCATAAGCTGTCCGGTGCACATGTAGAGCAGCGGCTCTGATCTGAGACAATACATTCAAAAAACGCTGTCCGTAAGACGATATTCGTCAAATGCTGAAAAGCTCATGCGGACAGTGTTTTTATTTTTCCTTATATGAATTGCTGAAAATATTACAATATTTCCCGTTGAAAGTATACCAATATACTATACTTTAAATTGATAAAAAATAAAGCTTGACAAAATAGCTTTGGCATGATAAAATACCTACAAAGCCTACAAAATATATAAGTTTTATGAAGTTTACAGCACTTCCGATACAGCCTATGCGGAATGGCCGTAATGCAAAGCGAGGAATGATTGCTTATGACAAAGCATTTTACAAACCTCGTCCGACTCAACTACCGATTCGGACGAATGTGACATGATGTTTTTCCTGAGACAGCAAATGACTACAGCTAACAAAAAAATTTATTAAAGGAGAAATTCATCATGGGAATATTCGGTAAGAAAAAGAAAGAAGAAACCGCACAGGTTCAGAATACACAGGTTCAGCAGACAGAAAACGCACAGGCAGCAGCTCCGGCGGAAGAACCGGCAAAGGCTGCGCCGGCAGGCGGTTACAGATTTGAAACGCTTCAGCTTCATGTCGGTCAGGAACAGCCTGATCCGGCCAGCGACGCAAGAGCTGTTCCGATCTACCAGACGACGTCTTATGTGTTCAGAAATTCCGCACACGCGGCTGCACGCTTCGGTCTGGCTGACGCGGGCAACATCTACGGCAGACTGACCAATTCCACACAGGACGTGCTGGAAAAGAGAATCGCAGCCCTTGAAGGCGGCGTGGCTGCATTGGCAGTCGCTTCCGGCGCGGCGGCTATCACCTACACGGTGGAGGCTCTTGCACAGTCGGGTGAAAATATCGTGGCGCAGAAGACCATTTACGGCGGCAGCTACAACCTGCTGGCACATACCTTGCCGCAGTACGGTGTGACCACTCATTTCGTTGACATTCACAATCTGAAGGAAGTGGAAGCCGCCATCGACAAAAAGACCAAGGCGGTCTACCTTGAAACCCTCGGCAACCCCAACAGCGACATACCCGATATTGACGCTATTGCGGAAATCGCCCATAAACACGGCATTCCGGTGGTCATCGACAATACATTCGGCACTCCCTATCTCATCAGACCCATCGAACACGGCGCAGACATCGTAGTTCATTCCGCAACCAAGTTCATCGGCGGTCACGGAACAACTCTCGGCGGTGTGATCGTGGATTCCGGCAAATTTGACTGGAAGGCTTCGGGCAAGTATGCACCCATTGCAGCCCCCAATCCAAGCTATCACGGCGTGTCATTCGTTGACGCGGTAGGTCCTGCCGCATTTGTCACCTATATCCGTGCCATCCTGCTCAGAGATACGGGCGCAGCTATTTCCCCCTTCAACGCGTTCCTGCTGCTGCAGGGCGTGGAGACACTTTCACTCAGACTGGAACGCCATGCGGAGAACACTGCCAAAGTGGTGGAGTATCTCGTCAATCATCCGCAGGTGGAGAAGGTCAATCATCCCTCACTGCCCGATCATCCGCAGAATGCTCTGTACAAAAAATATTTCCCCAACGGCGGCGGCTCGATCTTCACCTTTGATATCAAGGGCGGTCAGGCAGAAGCCCATCAATTCATCGACAGCCTCGAGATATTCTCTCTGCTGGCTAATGTCGCCGATGTGAAGTCGCTTGTCATTCACCCTGCGACCACCACACATTCTCAGCTTTCATCCGAAGAGCTGCTCGACCAGGGCATCAAGCCCAACACGATCCGACTTTCCATCGGAACCGAGCATATCGACGACATCATCGCCGATCTTGAAAAAGGCTTCAACGCGGTCAAGTAATTATTCGGTTATATAATCAGGCGTCCTTATGTATCTCCCCTTGCTTCCGGCATTTTGACATTGCAGGAAGTGAGGGAATTTTTTTTACGAACTGATCAAAAAATTTTCCAAGATTGTGCCAAAATAAGCATTGACCCTTCATCTATTATTTGCTATAATGAAGGGCGAAAATTCTATTTCTTTAGTCGGCACATCTCTTGCGATAGGTTCATTCAGAAAAGACCGACTCACAGTATTGTACCGTCAGAAAAAAGAAAGGGTGTAATGAAAAGAATGGATTATATTCTCAAAACCAACCAGCTCACCAAGCAGTACAGGCTTCAGAAAGCGGTTGACAACGTATCTGTGAGTATCGAACGCGGTTCGATCTACGGATTGATCGGACGCAACGGCGCAGGTAAGACGACCTTCCTCAAAATGGTAGGAGGACTTGCGGCTCCCACATCGGGCGATATCGAACTGATGGGCTGTCACCTGTCCGACGGCACGATTCACAATGTCTATGAAAAGATCGGTTCTCTGATCGAGCAGCCCGGCATTTATAAAAATCTGTCGGCGTTTGAAAACTGCCGGCTCAAAGCGCTCTGCTGCGGGGTGTTCTCTGAGGATTACATCAAAGGGAAGCTGGCCATGGCGGGACTTGAAAACGTTGGCAATAAGACGGTCGGCAATTTCTCACTCGGCATGAAGCAGCGTCTTGGCATAGCCATGGCGACGATAGGGGAGCCGGAAATGCTGATTCTCGATGAACCCATCAACGGACTGGATCCGCAGGGCATCATTGAGGTGCGCGACATCATTCACCGCATCAACACCGAACAGAAAATCACCATCCTGATTTCCAGCCATATTCTTGAAGAACTTTCCAAGCTCGCCACACATTACGGAATTATACATAACGGCAGACTGATCGAACAGCTCAGTCACGATGAACTGCTGGAAAAATGCACCTCCCGACTGGAGATCATCTCTGACAATACAGGTAAGACCGCCCAGGTGCTGCAGGACTTCGGCTGCAATTACTATGTCGTCGATGAACGATTGGTATTTGTCAACGACGGTATCGAGAAAAGCGCAGAGATCAACAAGGCGCTTGTCAACGCGGGAATTGCGGTGGAATCGCTCTATCGGCGCAGTCAGAGTCTCGAAGAGTATTTTATCAGTCTTATCAGCAGAGCGTAAGGGGGAGAGATGAGTATGCTTAACGTCATTCATATGGAAATCAACAGGCTGATTCGTTCCAGAAGCCTGTATATTGCATTGGGTATCTGTGCCGGATTGGTGATAATATTTATCATGGCTTTAGGGGCGCTGATGGACTTTACGGAAGACCTTGTGATCGTATCTGGCGGAGATGCTGCCACAGGTATGGCGGTTTCGGAGGGAGATTTTTCCGCGGGCATTACAGTTTCGGCAAGTGACGCTTCATTGGCGCCGACTCCCAACCCCGTCAGCTTCTGTTCCTCGATCGTCAGCGGACTGTGCCTTCTCTTTGTTGTGATTTACACCGCGTCATTTGTACACGCCTTCTATAAAGACGGTTACAGCAAGAACGTCATCGGCTGCGTGAAGTACAGGTATTACTTCCAGATTGCCAAGTCGGTCTGTGTGGCGGCTATTTCGGGCATATTCCTGGTCGGAGCGTCTATTGCGGCGATGCTGTCGGCAGTGATTTTTGTCAAAGGCTTCACCTTCGGACATATGGGGCTGTACTTTGTGTTTCTGCTGGGTGAATTCTTCCTGCTGACCGCCGTGGGTCTGTTGTCTGCTTTCCTCACGGAGCTGACGATGGGAAAGGTGACGGCGATCGTCTATATCCTGCTGGCTATGACAAGCCTGGTCAGCGCGATTCTGTCGTTTGTTGACAACAAGCTGAGTCAGATTCTGCACACCGAGGTAGAGCTTTCCAACTTCCTTCCCTCGCTGTATCACAGCTCCTTCAACATCAGCACCACCGATACCGCATCCAACGGCGGAACTCTCGCGCATGCTCTCGTTCTTTCGATCATATTCATTGCGATCTACAACGCGGCTGGCGCGTATCTGATTACCAAGCGGGATGTGAAGTAACAACCGATTTGATACATTCATAAAGAGAATAACAAAAGAGAGTTGTCGTGCCGGATTTATTCCTGTTTTGCGACAGCTCTTTTTTATGTGTACTATTCGTTCCGATCAATAGCACAATCGTATTCATTTGTTTACACAAATGACAATCTAATGTTCACATACATTGCATTGACATTTATTTGAAAACATAGTAAAATATTCTTAATAAAATCAAACAAAGGTTTATTCTTGATAATAAACCTTTGCAGGAAGGAGAACCCATGAAAGCACCATTTTCAGAATATCTGCAAAGTATCAAACCCGGGCTGAAAAAGATGATCAGCATTCTCGGGAAGGATTACGATTACGTCAGCGTGCTGGCCACCGATTCACACGGTCTTGCGGCGAGAATTTCCCAGCGTTCCCGCAGCGTTTCGGGGAAAACGATGACTACCGAGCGCGGCATTGTT
Source organism: uncultured Eubacteriales bacterium (assembly GCA_900317765.1). GTDB lineage: Bacteria > Bacillota > Clostridia > Oscillospirales > Acutalibacteraceae > RUG762. Next base: position 75,253 of record ONID01000002.1, read on the forward strand.
GTGCGCGTGTGCAAAAGCGGACAGTATGCCGAATACGCTTTCAACAAATTCGACCCGACAGCGCCGGAAAAGGCAGCTGTGGAGATTTCGGGCGCACTTGAAGCCCAATTGATCATGCTCAAATTAGCAGGCGTAAAGACCTACAAAACGCCGATTCTTCCCGACGAGGAACAGACGCTCTTTGTGGAAAAGGAAACGCAGCAGCTTCCCGAGACAGCCGATGTCAAGGCGCTGGTGGAAAAGTTAGGCGAGATTTCCGACAAAGGAATGAGCCTCAGCGAGCATGCGATTGAATGCATTGTGTCGGCACAATCCACGCATATCTGCAAGATGTTCCTCACCCAAAAGCGCGACCTCTGCCAGAGCTACGTCTACAGCGAAGGCGCGATCTTTATGGTCGTCAACCGCGAGGGCAACACACAGGTTGCTTATGAAAGCGTTTCGGGACTCTGCGGTCCTGAGCTGTTCGACGGACTTGCAGGGAAGCTCGACAAGGCAGCCCAGACCTGTGCGGAACTTCTCGATTCGGAGAGAATAGAACCCGGCGAGTATGAGATCATCGCCTCTCCCGAAGTCACGGGACTGATTGCTCACGAGGCGTTCGGTCACGGCGTGGAGATGGATATGTTTGTCAAGAACCGCGCTTTGGGCAAGGATTATATCGGCAAGCGGGTAGGCAGCGACAGATGTACCATGCACGAAGGCGCGCTCTGCGCCGAAAACGTCACCTCCTACGCCTTCGACGACGAGGGGACCCTTGCGGGCGACGTCACCGAGATCGACCACGGCATTCTCAAAACCGGCATCTGCGACGCGCTCAGCGCTCTCAGACTCGGCGTTCAGCCCACCGGCAACGGCAAGCGTGAGAATTTCGAGCACAAGGTTTACACCCGCATGACAAACACCATGTTCGACTCCGGCACGGACAGCTTAGAGGATATGATTGCCTCCATCCGGCACGGCTACCTGCTGGAAGGCATGGAAAGCGGTATGGAAGACCCGAAGCACTGGGGCATTCAGTGCATTATCAAGATGGGTCGTGAAATTAAAGACGGCAAGCTCACCGGCAAGGTGGTTGCTCCCATTATCATGACAGGCTATGTGCCCGATCTGCTGGGCGGAATATCCATGCTCTCGCCCCACCGTGAGGTGTTCGGCTCCGGCGGCTGCGGCAAGGGCTACAAGGAATGGGTCAAGGTTGCCGATGGCGGTCCCTATCTGAAGACGAAAGCGAGGTTAGGATAATGCTGGAAAGAATCAAACAAATCCTCAATGCTTCCGGCGTTTATGGCTGGGAAATCAACGATGTTAAAAAGAACGGCTGGGAATTCTACTTCATTCGCCATGAGCTTGACCAACACCGCGCCAAGAATGTGGAGCATATCAATGTCAAGGTCTATCAGCTGACGGATGGCGGGGAGTCCATCGGCTTTGCCTCGGAAGAAATAGCGCCTACCGCGTCAGAGCAGGAAATTGAAAAGTTAGTGAGCGATCTCGCCTACCGTGCGACGCTTGTCAAAAACCGTCCCTTCACGCTCACTCCTCCGTCGGAGGAAAAAGCCGCCGAGGGAAAGGCTTCCGATATCGCGGACATTTCGGCAGACTTTATCCGCGCTGTATCGGAGCTTCCCGAGACGGAGGGCGAGGACATCAATAGCTATGAGATATTCGTTTCCGACGTGATTCACCGGCTGATCACTTCCACCGGCATCGACGAGACGGAGCATTATCCCTCGAGCATGATCGAGGTGGTGGTCAACGCACGCCGCGAGGGTCACGAGATAGAGCTTTACCGCAATTATGAAAGCGGAAGCTGCGACGCCGCCGGATTGAAACGCGATCTCATCAAGACCATGAACTACGGACGCGACCGTCTGATTGCCGAGCCCACGCCGGTCAACGGCAAAATCGACGTGCTGTTTTCCACCGATAATGCCTGTCAGATCTATAGTTACTTTTCCGAGCGCATGAACGCCGCATTGGTATACCGCCAGATGAGCGATTACGAAATAGGCAAGCCGATTTGCGATGATTTTTCAGGCGATAAGGTCACGGTAAAAGCATTGAGAGAACTGGCTAATTCCTCCGAGAACCATGCCTTTGACGAAGAAGGCGCTGTCATCCGCGACACCGTGATGATCGAAGACGGCATAGCCAAGCAATTTGTCGGCGGCAGAATGTTCTCCTGCTATTTAGGACTGGAAAATTCCTTCAACCCCACCAATATCGAGGTGACAGGCGGCACACGCACCGAGCAGGAGCTTCGGGAGGGAAAATATCTGGAAGCCGTCGAATTCTCCGACTTCCAGGTCGATGAAATTACCGGCGATATTTTCGGCGAGATACGCCTTGCCTATCTGCACGACGGAGACAAGACCATTCCCGTCACCGGAGGCTCGATCTCCGGCTCGATGAACGATTTTGTAAGCAGTATGCTCATGAGCAAAAACAGCACACAGTACAACGATATGAAGATTCCGGCTCTGACACGTTTACGCAATGTCACTGTCACAGGCGCGGAAGACGGATCTGAAGTGTGAACTGATTCAATAAAATTTCACCCGCATTCCAGTGCCTGAAGGCATTTCGGGAATGCGGGTGATTTTTTATCTGCTTCGCAATCAAGAAACAAATGCAGGAAGTCAATTTGTCGTCTTGTTTGACTGTCTTGTCAATCAGTCGTCTTCATATGTGACTTGGTAAGAGGCAATGTCCGAATAAATCTGTTCTCCGTCGGTATTTGTCACAACACAGTATGCATATCCTTTTCCATCGGGTATCACGGGAGATACCGCATCGGTGGCTCCTTCCCATTCGCTCCATGCCGTTTGGTCAGCCTTTCGGAAATACCATTGGTATGATAAGTCTGTGCCGTATGCATTAACAGAAAGACTGCTGTAAGTACTTCCCTGACGGGGAAAATAGACTCTCCAGTCGGTAGTATTTTTTGGTTGCGTCAGGATTCTGAATTCGTCCTCCTCATAAGGAATAAGGGTGACAGTTGAAGGATTTGAGTCAATCACATTGCCGTAGGTGTCGGTGATTCTGCATTTTGCCTTTAAGCCGTTCCAGGTGGTGTTGGAAGGAATCTGAACAGTGTCGCCGGTATATCCGTTCCAGATTTTCCATACGTTGCTGTTCTTCATATAATACCATTGGTATGTCAGCCCTTCGCCTTTTGCTTTGACGCTGAAAGTGACAAGTTTACCTGCTTTCGTAGTGATGTCAGAGGGCTGTTCGGTGATGATAAAGGGTTTGTCGGTAATCGTAACCTTTGCAATGTCCGAATAGAGCTGCTCTCCGTCTCCGTTGGTGACGACACAGTAGAGCTGCATGCCGTTCCATGTGGAATCGGGTTTATGAGATACCGAAGACAGGTTTTTTCCTTCCCAGAGAATCCATTTGTTGCTGTTGGCTCTGGCGTAATACCACTGGTAAGTCATTTTTGTGCCGTTCGCGTCAACGGAAAATGTCACGGTGCGATAGGTGTTCAGTACAACACTCCGGGGATGCTTGAGTATGCGGAAATCGTTTTGCTCGTCGGGAAGAATGGTGATGGCTGCCGGGTCTGAGTACAGTATGTTGTTATAAGCGTCGGTGATCTCGCAGCGCACCTGCATGCCGTCCCAAGAACGATTGGAAGGAGGCTCAATGGCGGAGGTGGTATACATTCTCCAGATTGACCATGCGGTCGCGCCCTTCTTTTTGTAATACCATTGGTAATCAAGGTCCTCTCCTTTGGCAGACACACTGAAGGGGGACTTGTGATTGGCTCTGATGCTGATGCTTTGGGGCTGTGAGGTGATAGTGATCGGATGATCTGTCACTGTAATCAACGATTCGTCGGAGTAAGCTCTGCTGCCGTATCTGTCTCTGACCAGACAGCGAACCTTCATCCCGTTCCATGTTGCGTTGACGACGGCGGTGGTGGAAGAAGTTGTGCGTCCGTTCCACTTGCACCAGGATGCCGCTCCGCTCTTTTTATAATACCACTGGTACTGCAGCTCATCGCCCTTTGCGATGACCGCAAAGGTGACATTGTTTCCTACCTTGGCGGTGATGTCTTTCGAATGGGACAGTATAGCAAAGGATGAGGCGTTGGCTCCAATGGTGACGGTGGCAGGGGCGGAGGATACCGTATTTCCGTTTCCGTCCGTGATGAGGCAGTACACCTGCATTCCGTTCCAGCTGTCGTTGGCAACTCCCGTGGTGGTAGCGGAGGTGTGATTCTTCCAGAGTGTCCAGTCTACAGCACCCTTTTTCCTGTAATACCACTGATAGAAATTGTTGGTGAGGTAAGCTCCGCTGGCCATGGCGGAAAAGGTGACGGTTTCACCGGTTTTGACCGTTACGCTTTCGGGAGATTTCACAAGTGCGAGTTTTCCTCTGATCGTGACAACAGCAGCGGAAGAATAGAGAACGTCGCCACTGTCGTCAGTGACACGGCAGCGCACCTGCATTCCGCTCCACGAATCGTTGGAGGTGGCAGATGTGGACGCTTCCGTGTGACCTCTCCAGAGCGTCCAGTCAGCTGCTCCGGATTTTTTGATGTACCATTGGTATTTGACATTGCTGCCGCTTGTACTGACCGAGAAGGTCGCCTTTTCGCCTGCGTTGATGGTGATGTTACTGGGAGCAGCTGTGAATTGCAGGATGTTGTAAATCAGAAAATTCACAGATCTTGATACGGTCGAATGGTTGCTTCCGTCCTTCACAATACAGCGAATCTGCGCATTGTGCAGCCAGCGCTCCGCAGTGAAGGTAATTTCGGAAGACCTCATACCCTTCCATTTGCACCAGCTTGATTCGCCTTCTTTTTTGTAATACCATTGGTAGGTGAGATCTTTTCCGCGGGATTTCAGTCGGAGAGTGGCTGCGCAATTGAGATTTGTTGCGTACCTGGTTGCGGGCTGTTCGTAAATTTCCAGCACGTCAGTCAATATCACACTCACCACATTGGATTTGAATTGATTGCCGAAGGCGTCAGAAGCGGCGCAGTAAAGCTGCATGTGATTCCAGGTGGCATTCGGTGTGGCAGATGTCTTGGAAGTAGTGTGCCCCTTCCAGAGTGTCCAGTCAGATGTGCCCGCTTTCTTGATATACCACTGGTAAGTCACGTTTTGGCTGCGCACCTTGAAGGTGAAGGAAACAGGCGTGTTGCAGTTTGTATTTACTGAAGACGGTTGTGTGATGACGTATGTTTTCATGGCAACGTTTACTTTATATGTTGCCGTCTTTCCCGAATAGGATACTGTGACATCCTGTTCTCCATATTCTGTGAAGGTGGAAGGGGTACAGGTAAAGCCGGATGTCAGATCCTGAGTTGTTCCATCGGAATATGATACACGAATGGCAAGACCTGAAGTGTTCAATTTGTCACCCTCCACATAGGATGTTTTTGTCGGCATATTTTTGATGACAATGGACTCAACGGTGCCGGCTGCGTACACCTGTCTGCAGCAGAATGACATCATCACCCCTGTGATCAAAACGAAAATGACTGACCATGCGTTTTTCTTCATGATGATTTCCTCTCTTTCAGTTTAGGAATGGATGGGATAATAATGCTCAAAAACAATTGCCATTATAGTGATATTATACATCTTTTGAGAAAAAATGTCAATCCTATTCCCGAGTAGAGAAAATAATTGTCACAATTGGTGTTTTTCCGTTTTAGAAGCAAAAACACAACCGGCAGTCCGGACGTTCGTAGGAAGAACGCCCATTGTGCCGGTTGTATAAAGAAAAGAGCTAAAAATGCGATAGAATAATTCATCAAAACAGCTTGCCTTTTTTCTTCTTGCCGAGCTTGGAAACGTCTCCGCCCATGCTCTTTTCCAACTGAAGAATCAGATCGCGCTGTTCGTTGGTGATGTTCTTAGGTACTGAAACGGTGAAATGTACGTACTGGTCACCCTTGCTGCGGGAATTGAGACGCTGGATGCCGCGTCCCTGCATGCGGTTGATGTCCCCGGGTTGTGTGCCTGCGGGAATTTTGACCTTCACATTGCCGTCGAGTGTGGGAACTTCGATTTCGTCGCCCAGAACGGCCTGCCCGTATGTAATAGGCTGTTCCATGTGAACGTCATAGCCGCGGCGTTCAAAAATGGGATGGGGACGGATGCCGACTTCCACGAAGAGATCGCCCGAAGAACCGCCGTTGCTTCCCTGATCGCCCGCACCCGAAACACGCACCTGCTGTTCCTCGTCAATGCCCGCGGGGAACTCCACTGTCTTGGAGCTGAGCACACGGACCTTGCCCATACCGCTGCATTTGTTGCAGCGATGTTCTATAATCTTGCCTGTGCCGCGGCACTTCTCGCAGGAGTGCTGTGACTGGATAACGCCGAAGGGCGTGCGCTGATTGACGCGCACAAATCCAGTGCCGCCGCAGTCGGGACAGGATTTTGGGGAAGTGCCGGGAGCTGCACCTGTGCCGCCGCAATCGCTGCATGTCTCCACGCGCTTGTAGTTGACCTCCTTGCGGCAGCCCTTGGCGGCTTCCTCAAAGGAAAGCATGATGGACTGACGAATATCCGCGCCGCGTCTGGGGGCATTGGGGTTGGAACGTGCGCCGCCGCCGAATCCGCCTCCGAAGAAGCTGCTGAATATATCGCCTAAATCGCCAAAATCGACATTATATGCTCCGCCCGGTCCTCCGGCTCCGAAATTCGGGTCAACGCCGGCGTGACCAAACTGGTCGTATCTGGCGCGTTTTTCGCTGTCAGAAAGGACCTCGTATGCCTCGCCGACCTCCTTGAATTTTTCCTCAGCGGACTTGTCGCCGGGGTTGAGGTCGGGGTGGTATTTCTTTGCCATCTGGCGGTATGCTTTTTTTATTTCATCCTCCGAAGCTCCCTTTTGCAGTCCGAGAACTTCATAATAATCTCTTTTTGTATCTGCCAAAGCAATTCCCTCCAGGAAGTGTGGAGTGTGAAGTGTGAAGTTTCGGAAGGCGCATTCGCGCCTTGGAATATACGCTTACATTTCCCCACCTGATAGCGCAAGAAGCACTCCGCACTGGAATTTATTATTTTCAGCGCGAAGCGCTCCGACACTATTATCTATTATTTATTCGTTATTCTTTATTCTCTTAGAGCAGCTTCGCTGCTCGCTTTTAGTTGTTTTCGACGTCGTTGTAGCCGCCGTTGCCGTCCTCGAAGTTGGCGTCATATGCGCCGCCCTGAGGTGCACCGCCCTGTGCGCCTGCGTCCTTGTAAAGCTGTTCGCTGAGCTTGTAAAGCTCCTGCTGAACTTCTTCGGTCTTTGCCTTGACGTCACTTGCGGAACCGGTGTCCTTGATGGAACGGAGGTCGTTGACCTTCGAACGGACAGCATCCTTTGTGCGGTTGTCAACCTTGTCGCCCACTTCGTCGAGCAGCTTTTCGGTCTGGTAAACAACCTGGTCGGCGTTGTTGCGGATGTCGACTTCTTCTCTGCGCTTTGCGTCCTCGGCAGCGTACTTCTCAGCATCCTTGACGGCTCTCTCGATGTCCTTCTTGTCCATGGAAGTGGAGGAGGTGATGGTGATGTGCTGCTCCTTGCCGGTGCCCTTGTCTCTTGCGGAAACGTTGACAATGCCGTTTGCGTCTATATCAAATGTGACTTCGATCTGCGGAATACCTCTGCGTGCGGGAGCAATGCCGTCGAGGTGGAATACGCCGAGCAGCTTGTTGTCTCTGGAGAATTCACGCTCGCCCTGCAGAACCTTGACTTCAACGGAAGTCTGGTTGTCGGCTTGTCTCGATACCGAGCGAAAGGGGAGTGACGTCGAGCAGCAGCAGACCTTCGACCTCGCCGCCGAGAACACCGCCCTGAATGGCTGCACCGAGAGCGACACATTCATCGGGATTGATGCCCTTGAAAGGCTCTTTGCCTGTGATCTTCTTGACAGCTTCCTGAACGGCAGGAATTCTGGAAGAACCGCCGACCATGAGAACCTTGTCGATCTGGCTGACGGAAAGTCCGCTGTCGGAGAGTGCCTGACGAACCGGACCCATTGTCTTGTCAACCAGGTCAGCAGTCAGCTCGTTGAACATGGCTCTTGTGAGAGTGAGGTCAAGGTGCTTCGGACCGGTGGAATCGGAAGTAATGAAGGGGAGGTTGATCTGAGCGGTGGTCATGCCGGAAAGCTCGATCTTAGCCTTCTCTGCGGCTTCCTTGAGTCTCTGCATAGCCATCTTGTCGCGGGAAAGGTCTATTCCGTCGGACTTGCGGAACTGTTCGCAGATCCAGTTGATGATTCTTGCGTCGAAATCGTCGCCGCCGAGACGGTTGTTACCGGCTGTTGCGAGAACTTCCTGCACGCCGTCACCCATCTCAATGATGGAAACATCGAATGTACCGCCGCCCAGGTCGTAGACCATGACCTTCTGGTCGGTTTCCTTGTCAATGCCGTAGGAAAGAGCTGCGGCTGTCGGCTCGTTGATGATTCTCTTGACGTCGAGACCAGCGATCTTGCCGGCGTCCTTGGTTGCCTGACGCTGTGAGTCGGTGAAGTAGGCAGGAACGGTTATAACCGCGCTTGTGACCTTCTCGCCGAGGTAGGATTCCGCGTCAGCCTTCAGCTTCTGAAGAATCATAGCGGAAATTTCCTGAGGGGTGTACTTCTTGCCGTCGATGGTGACGGTGTGGCTGGAACCCATCTCTCTCTTGATGGAAGAAATGGTTCTGTCGGGGTTGGTGATGGCCTGACGCTTTGCGACAGTACCGACCATTCTTTCACCTGTCTTGCTGAAACCGACAACGGACGGAGTGGTTCTCGCGCCTTCGCTGTTGGGGATAACGACGGCTTCGCCGCCTTCGATAACTGCTACACATGAATTGGTTGTACCTAAGTCAATACCTATTGTCTTTGCCATAATTATTTCCTCCTGTAATAATGCCCTTTTGAAAAGGTTGATTTTTTGTTGTCTGATTGCTTCTTAATTTGATATATATGTCAAACAGATCGCGCCGTGCGGTTCATCCGGAATGACCGCGCGATACGTTCCGTCAGTTTGCTACCTGAACCATTGCGGGGCGGATTACCTTGTCGCCGAGCTTGTAGCCTTTCTGGAGTACAAGCGCTATCGCTCCCGACTCCACGTCCTGCGCATCGACGGTGCCGACGCAGTGATGTATATTGGGGTCAAATGCCTCTCCGACTGCGCCGTATGAGGTGACACCCAACTTCTCAAAGACCTGCAGCGCCTGTGTGTTGATCATTTCCACACCCTTGCGCATATCCTCCGCGGAAGCGTTTTCGGCTGCCAAAGCGCGTTCCACATTGTCGATGACCGGCAGCAGAGCGGTGACAGCAGATGCGGTCGCGTCGGAGTAAATGGCGTCCTTTTCACGCTGTGAACGCTTGCGGAAGTTGTCATACTCCGCTGCAAGTCTCAGCTTGATGTCGTTCAGCTGAGTCATATCGGCTTTCAGCTTCTCCGCTTCCGCCTGAGCAGCCTCGAGCGCTTTTTTTAGCGCGGAAGCATCAGCGGTTTCCTTTTCTGCGGCTTCGGCTGTACCAGCTTTTGCCGTTTCTTCCTTGACTGCCTCGGAGGTCTTTTTTACTTCCTCCGCTGCGGGTTCTTCTGCCTTTTTCTTACTGTTGAACAAAATCAGCAGCCCCTTTCAATTTAGTTTGGAGTGTGGAATGAAGGCGCAAAGCCTTGGAAATATTGTTCCAAGCGCGTAGCGCTTCCGACATTATTCACTATTCGTTATTCTTTTTCTCTGTTCTTTTAGCGAGCGGATGCGAGCGCTTCAGTCTCCTAAGACTTCCCTGAGCATATTTCCGACGGCGCCTGCAAAATAATCGATGTAGGGAATCAGTTTTGCATAGTTCATGCGGGTAGGTCCGACAACGCCGATCCAACCGGCTGTCTGTCCGCCTCCGTAATAGCGTTCGGTAATCATGCCCGTTCCTTCCAGCTCGGGTCGGTGGGATTCGTTGCCGATGAGAATGCAGGTTCTGCCGCTGTTGGCAAATCCGTGTCCCTCACCGAGCAGATCGGCTATCGCACCGCGTTTTTCCATAAAGTCCATGATGCCCGCAAGCTGCCATTCGGCAAATACGCCGCGTGCCAGCATGCTTGACTGTCCCTCCATGATAACCTGCATTTCAGCCGATTCCTCGATGCATTCCCTTGCTGCCGCAAAGAGCGGTTCAAGCAGTTCCCAAAGCATTCCGTACATGACCGCAGTCTCGGAAAAGAATCTTTCGTCCATGCTCTCGGTAGAAACGTCTAAAAGCCGCTCGCGCAGTATACAACGCAGTCTTTCGACAAGCTCGGCAGAAAGATCGGCTTTGAGTCTGCATACTCTTGTTTTGAGAATAGCAGGTGAAATCATGATGAGCAGCATTGCCGAATGTGTTCCGATCAGCATCAGTTCGACATTGGTCACTTTCGGATGCTGGTCGGTGGGATTGGTGACCACGGCGAGCAGTCCCGTCTGCTCCGCAATGAGGGAAGCGGTGACTTCAAGGAATTTGTTCGGGTCATAGCTGAACGCCTTGAGCCTTCGGTCAATTTCTCCCTGCAGTTCAAGCGGAAGCTCATGGTTGCCCATCATCAGGTGATCGACGTAGAGCCTGTAGCCTCGCTGGGAAGGAATCCTGCCGGAGGAAGTGTGCGGCTGTTCGAGATAGCCGCTTGCCACAAGCTCCGCCATGTCGTTGCGAATGGTTGCCGACGATACGGAATTCTGCATTGCCTCCGCCAGAGCTTTGCTGGCGATAGGCTCGCCTGTGAGAACGTAACTTTCGATTATCGAAGCCAGAATTTTCAGTTTTCTTGCCCGTGGCTCCATTTAATCAGACCGTCCTTTTCTACTTATCATCGATTGATGACAAGATAATAAATCAGCACTCATTTTATCCGAGTTAGCACTCTCGATGTCCGAGTGCTAATTTATGATAATAATTTACCACTTCCCAACGCCGTTGTCAAGAGGTAACTGTGAATAAACTGTTAATCTATCATTATGCTTTTCTGAATAATTAAGAATTTTGTAAATCTATTATAATAATTAGTAAATTATTTATGCATTATGCACTTAATTCAAAAACCAAGCCGGAATCCGATACCCGAATCCCGGCTAATATTTTTTTCAAGGCGCAACGCGCCTTCTGAAATTATTCACTGTTCACCATTCATAATTCACTAAGCGAACGAATGTGAGCGCCTACAGGAACTCCGCCATGGAGTCTGCCATTCGTTCTTCGATGTCGATGAGCTTTCCGGTGATTTTCTGTGCTTTGGAATCGGCGAGGGTGTACTCATTGAGATAGCCGTTGAGTGATTTGACCCCCATGTTGCATCCGTCGGTCATGAGGTCTGCGACGGTCTTGTCGCTCGGGTTGACCATGAGCATGACGTTTGTTTTTATCCAGGACATGCTCTTTGCGACGGGGTGCGGTTCTTTGGTGTCACAGTCGTATTTCAGCAGCAGCTCGTGTGTTTCGTCGCCCAGTTCCGCATGCTCCCGTCTGCCTCGCTCGAGTATTCCTTTCAAACGGCTGTCGTGAACCGAGGGCAAAACCTCGTCGATGGAGCTGATGCCCATTTTGATGCCCGCGTTGCATTCGCGCAGCAGTTTTTCGGTGTCATCGTGCTTTTTGGTCTCCACATTTTCAACGGCTTCGTTGTTTCCGGTGTATTCCATAAAAAAATAACTCCCTTCAAATGATGCTTTCGGCATTATCATTTGCGGGAGTATGGGGTATTATGCATGTGCTTCTGAAAAATCATTCAAATTCAAAAGTTACCGCATGTCCCTGTTCAAGGGAACGGGGGACGTCAATAACCCTCTGGTTGTCCGAGCCGCGGAATTTGAGTTCGAGGTTCAGCTGTTCCAGAATGAAAGGTCCGTCGATAAGTACATCTGCCTGTCGTAGAAGGGCAGCGGTATCGGGGTCATTCTTCGCCCTTTCCAGCAGCTGTTCGAAGGTGTAACCGGTGTATACCATGATGTCCTTCCCGACGGCGTGCGCTTTTTCGGCAAGCTCCGCAAGCGGCGCGGGCTGTTCAAAGGGGTCGCCGCCCGAAAAGGTCAAGCCTTTGATCAGCGGGTCTTCCGACATTTCGGTGAAAAGGTCGTCGGTGTCGACAGTATATCCTCCGTTGAAGTCGTGGGTCTGGGGATTTTGGCAGCCCTTGCAGTGGTGTCTGCACCCTTGGGTGAATACCGTATATCTGAATCCCGGACCGTCAACCACCGATTCCGGGACAATCCCTGCAATCCGCAGTTTTGCCATTTTAATCAGTTCCTTTCCGCAAAATAATTGAAAAAATAGAAAGATTCAATCCGCAGCCAGTTCAATGAACTGCTCTCCGCGTGCATCTCTGATGATTTCTACATAAATACCTCGTGGGACATCTGTTTCATTTCGCTTCATGAGTCGGTGGGAATAATTCATTTCACAGAGCGGAGTCATTAACGGGTCGCAGAATAACGAAAGCCATCTCAATCTCAGCATATCTCCGCATTGGCCTGCAGTCAGTTCCCACGAGCAGTCGAGCGCAAAGAGCATATCGCTGCATTGTCCGCTGAACCATAAATACTCAGCGCATCCCATCCGGGCACTTGTCACGGCGGAAAAAATCAGTCCTCCCGCAGTTAGCAGGAAAGCCGCCGCAAGCAGCAGCATACAGCAATTTCTGTCGGAACTGAGCGAATAATACCTGATTCCGTATCGCAGGCAGATAAAGGCGGGACTCATCATGACGGCGTTGACCGTCCAGACGGTCGCCAGAAAGACAAGTTCTCCCGACAGCAGCGCGGGAATACCCGGTATACGAAGCTTTTCATTCTCTTGGGGGCGAAGGTATCCGACAGACATCTGGTATGCTTCCCGTCTGATGAATCCGCGCAAACCGACGGCTATGAGCGCAGCACCGGCGGCAACAACGGCCAATAGAATGCTTGCTTTGCCGCTTTCGCGCAGACAAAGCCAAGTGAATGCAAAGACCGCTGCCATCGACAGAATGTATTTCAGGCAGAGAACAGCGTCTTTCAAGCGCTGACCCTCTGCCTGACGATAGGATAATTTAATGATACCGATCAATTCCAAAACCGACATGACAACATCACACCTTCGGGCACAGTACTGTAAATACATTTTCTGTACAAAAGGGGGAAATTATGCATGGAAATTATTGATTGTAGGGACTGTCGGGGGAATCATCGGTCGGGTCCCAGCCGTTGTGAGCCGAATCCTTGATACGCTCGGGAATGATCTCGGGAACCGAGCCCGCAGGAGCATTTTCATCCACCACATGAACCGGCGTGCCGATGGGACAGTTGTCGTATATCCATTTACTGTCGCGGAAACAAAGGCGTATACAGCCCGAGGAAGCGGGATTGCCAAGTTTATCGTAGGACGAATTGGCCATTGTTCCGGCGTTTTTCCTGTTGTAGGGGATGGAGTGAAAAAGATAGCCGCTGCTGAAGGACGATGCGTACTGGGTGTAGCAGTTGCCCACCATGAATCGCCAGCGATATTTGGCGCGAATGGAATAATCTCCTAATTTTGTCGGAGTAGATGCCTTTCCCGACGAGCAGGAGAAGATCTTCGCAGGGTTTCCGGAATAATCGTAGACGATGACAATCTGACTGGGACGGTAAACGGTGATGCTGTAAGGGGAATTGCTCTCCTGTGTGTCCTGAACGTCGCTGCTGTCGGTTTTTGTCGGATTGGTTCCTTCGTCACTGCTTGCCGGAAGAGTCGTCTCAGAGGTTGCAGTCTCAGAGGAAACGTTCTCAGAGTCCACTGTCTCCGAGCTTGTGACACCGGGGTCAGATGATGCTGGAACATCGGAGGAATTGTCCGGACCGCTGTTTCCGGATTGTCCTCCAAACAGTCCGGCAAACCACGAAAATGAGGTTTCAATTCGGGGGGAAACCTTTTCCATCAGCTCATTCAGACTGCCTGCCGGCATGAACACGATCCACGCAAGAGCGCCCGCCAGGAGAAGTATGATCAGAATCCGAAAGGCGATGCCAAAGCAACTGCTTCCGCCTTCGTCCTCTTCTTCTTCGCCGGTTATCGGTTCCTCTTCCGCTTTGGCTTGCTGTTTGATTGCCTGCTTCCTCCTGAGATTTTCCAGGTTTCTTGCGTTTTCCTTTTCCAAATCTGCGTTGGCAAATTCACTGTTGAGCAGATCAAACGCGTCATTGCTTTTATTGCCTGACATGATATTATCCTCCCTGCGTGCGGGATTTTATTTGTTGTCGGATTGTACCGACTGAACCAGCGCACTGATGGCTCTGCCGAATTCAGCCCATTCGGTGGGGAAACGCGCCTGTCCGGAAGAGTGTTTTTCGCTTCCGTTCTGAGAATAGATGTCTACGCGCCAGCTGATTCCGTCGCGCTGAGAGGGAAAACTGTTTCGCCAGCTGAGAATGTCGATTTGCTGAAGCACAGAGAGGAATTTCAGCAGATCGGCGCGGTTGGCCTTTAAGAAGGGGATTTCTTCTTCAAAGGAAAAATTATCAAAATTTCTGATGGCTTCTCCGTTTTCGTCATACGAGATCAGTTCGACAAATTTACCGCCCTGTGCCTTGAGATTTCTTCTTTCTCCCGCAAGGTCGCATATTTCATCGTGCTGCCCGCACATCACCTGCTCATTTTCAAAATCGACCCAGATGTAATTGACAGGGGGAGAAACGTTCCAGACGGAGAAGAAAAGCTCCGATAGTCTGCCGTATTCCTTGTTGATATTGATCGGTTCGGACAAATTGATCACTCCAAAGAGAAAATGTATTATTTGATATTATCTGCTGATTTTGCCGCATCTGATATTTTATTTTACTCCTTTTGCGTCAAAATATCAAGTATCTGAAACGCCTGAATATTTTAATTTAGTATTAATTTTCAGAATTATCTGTATTTGTCATTCATATTAATTTGTCCTAATTGTTAAAAAGATCTACAGCCAATTGACTTTGTTTTGTTGTTGTGATACTATTTAAGTTATGCAGTAAATTTCTATAACGGTCTACGGGGGAATTGATTTGAAAAAAAGCATAGCCCTGTCGCTCATATTGATGTTGATGCTCTTGGAGTGGCCGGCATACAATATTTTCAGATACAACGATCTGACGTCTGCGGGAAGCACCGGTCTTGCAGACACATCCGAGGCGAAAAGTCTTTTGGGCACATGGGAGAAGTGCAGCGTGGAGGAAGCGCAGCACAACATCGATCTGACCGATGAAGAATATCTGAAGCAGCAGACGGAGAACAATATCAAGAAGCAGATTGAAGACACGATCAAGAAGATAGAAAAAGGCAAACTGACCTACCGGGAACTTTTTTCGGATGTGTATGTGTGCGGGGACTCGCTGGTGGCAGGACTGAGCTCCTTTGGTCTTGTCAACGGTAATCACCTGATGGCACGCGTCAGCGCCAATCTGAAGGATCTCAGGGAAAACCTTCCCAGAATAAAGAGGGCAAAGCCGAAGATTCTTATCCTTCATTACGGTATCAACCATATCTCCTCCAAAAAGGGGAAAGACGAGCAGTTTGCCAACAATTACCGCAAGCTCATCAAGCAGATCAAGGAAAGCTGTCCGAAGACCAGGATCATAATCAGTCTTTTGTTCCCTGTTGATACCAACATAGCCAAGGATGTGCGGTTTACGGCGGTCGACAGATTCAACAAGGCGCTGAAAAAGATGTGCGAGGAGGAAGGCATTGAATACCTTGACAATTCTTCCCTCGCAAAGCAGTGCAGCGAATACACCAAAGGCGACGGAATACATATGGAGCGGGATTTCTACACGAAGTTCTGGGGAAAGCATATTATCAGGGAAATGAGGATCTACAAATGAATAAGCCAAGGATCATGGCGATCATATGTGCTGCGCTGACACTGGTGTTCGTCTTTTTTGTCACACGTGATGACCCTGTGAGCAGCCGGACAGTCGAGGAAGTCGCCGGTCAGCTTACGCAATCGAAGACATTTGACACGACGGGACTCACGCTCCGAAGCGGCGGCGAATTCAAAAAGACGTTTCTGCTTTCTGCGGGTGATTACGACGGCATCGTGTATTACTCAGCCGATTCGATCATGGACGTCAGGGAACTGCTTGTGATCCGGCTCAAGGACGAGGCACAGGCGGAGCCGCTGGTGGAAGTCATCAAAAAGCGCATTGAAGACAAAATTACGCTCTTCAACGGGTATGCGCCCGAAGAGGAAGCTTTGCTCGGCAGCTATGTGCTGGAAAGCTCAAGGGGATTTGTCATGTTTGCGGTATGTGCCAACGCCGACAAGGTACTTGAAGAATTCAAGGGAGCGCTTTGATGAATCCGGCTTGACAACATTATAAACCAAAGGAAAGGAATCTAAGATAAATGGTTTTCAGCAGCGCAGTTTTCTTATTTGCATTTTTGCCGGCGGTGCTGTTGCTGTATTTTCTGCCGCTGTGCTTCTGGAATCGCAGACTTGAAGATCATCGTAAGAATCTGGTGCTCTGTGCGGCAAGTCTGATTTTTTACGCATGGGGAGAACCGGTTTATATCATCCTTATGCTGCTGAGCATAGGTTTCAATTTCAACATCGGTCTGGATATTGAACGCTGTGCAGACGATTCCAAAGCCAAAAAGCGAATACTGATGGCAGCCGTGGTATTTGACCTGATGCTGCTCGGCTTTTTCAAATACAGCAATTTTCTTATCGGCAATGTCAACAGCCTGCTGTCGGCGGATATTCCTCTGTTGAAGGTATCTCTGCCGGTGGGTATTTCATTTTACACATTCCAGATACTTTCATACGTTGTGGATGTTTATCGCGGACAGGTGAAGGCGCAGCACAATATTATCTCCTTTGCCATGTACATCTCCATGTTTCCGCAGCTGATTGCCGGACCCATTGTGCAGTATTCCGACATAGAAAAACAGCTTTTCGGAAGAAGGCATACCCCCGAAAAGTTCCTCGACGGCGTTTTTGTTTTTATTCGCGGACTGGGCAAAAAAGTGATATTTGCCAATGCCATCGGCGCGGCGCACACCGAGATTCTTTCCGGAGGAACAGAAGGTCTCAGCGCCGCAACCGCGTGGCTGGCTGCGATCTGCTATACCATGCAGATTTATTTTGACTTCGGCGGATATTCGGATATGGCAATCGGTTTGGGAAGGATGTTCGGGTTTGAATTCATGCAGAACTTCAACCTGCCCTATACCGCCACAAGCATCAAGGACTTCTGGAAGCGCTGGCATATCTCGCTGAGCGGATGGTTCAGGGATTACGTGTATATTCCGCTCGGAGGCAGCCGCAGGGGAACGGGACGTACGATTCTGAATCTGGCGATTGTGTGGAGTCTTACCGGTCTGTGGCACGGCGCTGCGTGGAATTTTGTCGCCTGGGGCGCGTTTTACGGCATTCTGCTCATTCTGGAAAAATACCCTCTCGCTGGCATTGTCCCCAAGATTCCCGTGTGGGTCAGGCATATTACCACGATGATCATTGTCATCATTGGATGGGTGTTTTTCTCCTGTGAGAGCATCGGAGATGCGTTTGACCTGCTGGGGTCGATGTTCCTGCTGAAGGGAAATGCCGCGCTGGATTCGCAGTGGATGTATTATTTCAGAGGCTGCGGCTTCTCGCTGCTGCTGATGTCCCTGAGCGCTTTCGGCGCGTTTGCAGGGGTTCCGAAGCCGCGTAACAAATATATCGGCATTTTGTGCAGCGTTTGTGTTTACGGAGCGATCATGACGCTTTGTGTGATCAGCTTAGTGAGTGACACATATAACCCATTCCTGTACTTCAGATTCTGATGATCTGACGCAAATTATGGTATGAAAGGTCGTGATAGGACCTATGCAAAATAACGGTTCGAACAACAGCCGGACACAAAGAAGGCAGGCACAAAGGCGGGAAAACTATCCCACTGATCGGAGGGAAGGCAGCCTAATGAGAGAGGATTATTCCGAAAGGCGGGAGGCTCCGCGCAGGAGGGAATATCCTTCCGAGGCACGTGACTATCCGCGAGGCAGGGACAGGGAGGAGCGTTACGACAGTCGGGAAGTCCCGCGCAGGAGGGAAGAACCTTCCGAAGTCCGGGGAGTCCCGCGCAGGAGGGAAGAACCTTCTGAAAGCCGGGAAGCCCCGCGCAGGAGAGTAGAACCTTCCGAAGTCCGGGAAGTCCCGCGCAGGAGGGAAGAACCTTCCGAAAGCCGGGAAGCCCCGCGCAGAAGGGAAGAACCTTCCGAAGTCCGGGAAACCCCGCGCAGAAGGGAAGAATCTTCCGGGATACAGAAAACCCCGCATGCTCAGCAACAGGACGGTGGGGAAGAGAAGACGTCTGACAGACTCTATTCCGCTTTTTGTCTTGTGTTCTGCCTTGTGTTTTTTGCTTTTTTGTCTGGCGTTGCCATCACCGGGATAAAAATGCCTGACTGTGAAAAATCGGAGAGTGAAAACCGCATGCTTCGTCAGATGCCTTCGATATCGTGGGGAGCGATTACGGACGGCAGCTATATGAGGGATCTGGAGACCTATCTCACGGATCAGTTTCCTTACAGAGACAAGATCG
>ONID01000168.1 GCA_900317765.1 uncultured Eubacteriales bacterium
CCGCCATCGCATTGATTTATTTTTTTGGAGGTATTTTCACTATGGCACGAGTTTATAATTTTTCGGCAGGTCCGTCCATGCTTCCCGAGGAAGTTCTCAAGCAGGCAGCGGACGAGATGCTTGACTACCAGGGCAGCGGTCAGTCCGTCATGGAGATGAGCCACCGTTCCAAGGTTTACGACAAGATCATCAAGGACGCAGAGGCAGATCTCCGCGAGATCATGAACATCCCCGACAACTACAAGGTTCTGTTCCTTCAGGGCGGCGCTTCCACCCAGTTTGCCATGATTCCCATGAACCTCATGACCAAGAACGGCAAGGCTGACTTCGTCATCACCGGTCAGTGGGCCAAGAAGGCATACGAGGAAGCCGCAAGATACGGCGACGCAAAGGCTGTTGCATCCTCCAAGGATAAGACCTTCTCCTATATTCCCAAGGTAGAGAAGTCCGATTTCAGACCTGATGCGGATTATGTGCACATCTGCCTGAACAACACCATCTACGGCACCAAGTGGAACACCCTTCCCGATACCGGAGATGTGCCGCTGGTCGCTGACATTTCCTCCAACATCCTCTCCGAGCCGATTGACGTGAGCAAGTTCGGTCTGCTCTTTGCCGGCGCTCAGAAGAACGTCGCCTGCGCTGGTGTTACCATCGTGATCATCCGCGAAGACCTCATCGGCAACGCTATGGATATCACTCCCACCATGCTCAACTACAAGACGCATGCCGATTCCGATTCCCTCTACAATACACCTCCCTGCTACGCGATCTACATTGCCGGTCTTACCTTCAAGTGGATCAAGAAGATGGGCGGTCTGGAGGCCATGAAGGAACTCAATGAGAAGAAGGCAAAGCTGCTCTACGATTTCCTCGACAGCTCCAAGCTCTTCAAGGGCACTGTTGTTCCGGAAGACCGTTCGCTCATGAATGTTCCCTTCGTCACCGGCGATGAGGAGCTTGACGCGAAGTTCGTCAAGGAATCCACCGCTGCCGGTTTTGTCAACCTGAAGGGTCACCGTTCTGTCGGCGGCATGAGAGCTTCCATCTACAACGCTATGCCTTACGAGGGCGTTGCGGCGCTGGTTGAGTTCATGAAGAAGTTCGAGGCTGAAAACAGCAAATAATCAATAATGGAGATGACGATTTAAAATGGCAAATATTCTTACATTAAATAAAATCGCAAAGATCGGTCTTGACCGTTTCGGCGCAGGCTACAACTGCGGCGAAGGCATTCAGGATCCTGACGCTGTTCTTGTCCGTTCGGCTTCCATGCACGACATGGAGCTGCCCGAGAGCCTTCTTGCCATCGCAAGAGCCGGCGCAGGCGTCAACAACATTCCGCTCGACAAGTGCGCCGAGAAGGGTATTGTCGTATTCAACACCCCCGGCGCCAACGCAAACGCCGTCGCCGAGCTTGTTCTGGGCGCAATGATCTTCTCTTCCAGAAACGTGCTCCCCGCCACCGCCTGGGCGAAGACCCTCAAGGGCAACGGCGATCAGGTCGGCAAGATGGTTGAAAAGGGCAAGAGCCAGTTTGTCGGTCCCGAAATCAAGGGCAAGACACTCGGTATCATCGGTCTGGGCGCAATCGGCGGTCTGGTGGCCAACGACGCTGCCGCTCTCGGCATGAACGTCATCGGCTACGATCCCTTCCTCTCGGTTGACGTGGCACTCAGACTTTCCCGCAAGGTCAGACACGTTGTCGATCTGAAGACCATCTTCGAGCAGAGCGACATCATCACCATTCATGTCCCGCTCATTCCCGAGACTAAGAACATGATCAACGCCGAGTCCATCGCCACTATGAAGGACGGCGTGAGAATCATGAACTTTGCCCGCGGCGGTCTGGTCAACAACGCGGACATCAAGGCAGCTCTCGCAAGCGGCAAGGTTGCTTCCTATGTCATCGACTTCCCGGATGACGAGGTTCTCGACGTGGAAGGCATCGTTGCCATTCCTCACCTCGGCGCATCCACTCCCGAGTCCGAGGACAACTGCGCCATGATGGCTGTCGATGAAGTCAAGAATTACCTCGAGAACGGCTCCATCATCAATTCCGTCAACTATCCCAACATCGATGCCGGCGCTGTGGCTGCAAAGCGCATCTGCGTGCTGCACAAGAACATCCCCAATGTGCTGACCAAGCTCTCCGCTATCGTTTCGGGCGAGGGTCTGAATATCGAGAACATGCTCAGCAAGTCCAAGGGCGACTATGCCTACAGCATTCTGGACTTCGCAGGCGACATCAGCGATTCCGCAAAGGCTGCTTTCGCAGAGATCGACGGCGTGATCCGCGTCAGATTCATCGGCTGAGTTTTTGAAAGCACATAATTCCATCATTGAAAAAATCAACTCCTTACAGCTGCGGCGGTATTATCCGATCTGCTGAATATGCTGTAAGGAGTTTTTTGTTTGCCTATGTCGCAATTCTTCTCTGTTCTATTGACGTGATCGTAAAAAAGTGGTATAATAATATCGGAAAAGGGAGGAATGATACCCATGTCAAGTGTCAACGCAAACAGAGAATACAAAGACAGGCTTTTCAAATTCATCTTCGGCAATCCCGAGAAAAAAGAGTGGACGCTCAGCCTTTACAATGCCATGAACGGTTCACACTACACCAATCCCGAGGATATTTCGTTCAATACGATCGAGGACGCGGTTTATATGAGCATGAAAAACGATGTGTCGTTTCTCATAGCCGATACATTCAATTTTTTTGAGCATCAGTCCAGCTTCAATCCCAACATGCCGATGAGAATGCTGATTTACGCGGGTATGATTTATGACGGCTACACCGAAACATGCGACGATTATCACAAATTCAGTTCCATTCAGCAGCATGCGCCCACTCCCAAATGCGTCTGTTTTTACAACGGACTGAAAGAGACGGAGGACAGAACTGTCTTAAAGCTGTCGGATGCTTTTACAACCGGCTCAGACCCGGATATTGAAGTCAGGGTGACGATGATCAATATCAACTACGGTCACAACGAAGAACTGCTCAGGAATTGCAAAGCGCTGAAAGATTATTCCTATTTTGTGTATCGCGTGAGAAAAAATCGAGCAGCAGGGAACAATCTGATAAAATCGATTGATTTAGCTATTTCAGAACAACCGGAGGATTCACTTATTAAGTCCTTTTTAATCAAGAACAGAGCGGAGGTAAAGAATATGTTCATAACCGAATATGATGAAGCCAGACATATGGCTCAACTTGAAGAGGAATACAGGGAGATTGGTCTTGAAGAAGGCAGAGCAGAAGGCAGAGTAGAAGGCAGAGCGGAAGGCAGAGCAGAAGGCAGAGCGGAAGGCAGAGCAGAAGGCAAGTTACAGGCATTTGTGGAGCTTGTCAAAGACGGTTTTCTGTCAATCTCGCAGGCGGCGGAAAG
This sequence comes from uncultured Eubacteriales bacterium, assembly GCA_900317765.1. Classification (GTDB taxonomy): domain Bacteria; phylum Bacillota; class Clostridia; order Oscillospirales; family Acutalibacteraceae; genus RUG762. Next base: position 3,396 of record ONID01000168.1, read on the forward strand.
GGTCAATATGACCGTACCGGAATTTGAAGCAGTCATGCAGACAATGTAATCGCGTCCGTTTTTTGTATCAAATTAATAAAGCTCCTTACAGACGGGAAGGGATTCCTAACCCGAAAGTCTGTAAGGAGCTTTGCTTTATCTAAATCGTAAAATATTCATTCCATTCCTTTGCGGCGGAAAAGGAAGATCAGCAGAACGGACAGCGCGGCAAAATAC
>ONID01000053.1 GCA_900317765.1 uncultured Eubacteriales bacterium
AATGTGAGAACTATATTATGAAAAACTATACAATTTTAATAAAACATATAAACCATACTATGAAAATATTAACTTTTTGATTTTTTCTCTTGCAAATATGAATTTTGTGTGTTATACTATTTCAGACGCGAAAAGAAGAAGGCAAAAATATTAATAAATTCTGGTTATTTTGTCAGGTATATAAAATCTGTCTCCGGATTTTTGCATGAATGATTTTGTAAAAATTCATTTGTTCTCGGTTTATCGAATGAAGAGCAGCGACAGTAAGCTAATGATTACTTTTCGGAGGATTTTGTCATGAAAAAAATTATCATTGCTGTAATTGCCGTCTTTTTGTTTATCGGATCGTTTATCACCATCATGGTTTGGGGTCAGAGCCGGGTGAGTCTGTATTTACGTGATTCAAATGACCATATGCGAGATGTGGTGGTTAACGGCACAAGGGTTTACGCCGAACATACTGATGTAGATGCGCCCAGAACCAGTCTGCACCAAGCAAATGTGTCTTACTTTTTGGATGCCGTCAACCGGTCGGGACTGCTCTTTATCATGTTTCCGCCCAGTGATCGGAAGGGCATTGTCGTTACTTTTGCCGACGGCGCGGAATACACCGTGGTAGACGGTGGAAAAGACAGCGACGGCAAAGATGTGGCTTACATTTTTTACAAATTCAAGAATGAGGATTACTGCTACAGATTGATTGGCTTTGATACTTACAAGAGAGTTTCCAACTGCGTAAGACCTGAAGGCTTCGGGTACTCCAATTGGATAGTAGGAGAGAATGGAGAGATAATCGAATCATCTGATGCGTTATCGGAATGATTTGCCCTTTTGTTTGGTTTGGAATATGATTATATGATCAGGGGATAGTAACAAGCATGGCTTCACATAAGTATCTCGGTGACTACCGGCTGGAAAATATTGAAAAAAACGGCAAACTTAAAACCGTAGCGGTCTATCGGGGCAAGTACTACGCCTTTGTTGATCCCAATGCGCTTTCACGGGAACGCACAAAGCTGCTTGTCTGCGGAGGGGGTTTCTGGCTGGCACAGCTTGTCGCATTGACACTGCCGAGCGACTGGGGACATATTGTCTTTGTCATTATGCCGATGGTTTTTGCCATGCTGCCTTTCTGGTTTGTTTCGATGGGGCTTTATACCGCCTATTTTGCAAAGCATCCTTTGCGGCGCGAACAGGCGGAGAAGGTTCAGCCCCGTTTTGCCGGAGGTTCTCTTATGGCGGCGGCGCTTTCGGGCGCTTCGTTTACGGGTTCCTTTGTCGCGTATTTTACCCATATCCGCATTCATCCCGTGAATGATGTGATATTTTCATTATGTGCAGCGGCACAGACTTCCGCTGCGATTATTTGTTTCATGTCGCGTTCGCGGTTCAAAACTGAGGTTGTCGGGTCTGCAGAAGACCAAAACGGCCAGGTTTCATGATTCATTTTGATTATAGTGCGGTTAGCCTCCGCATTATATATGCCTTTCCGGTCAGCTTTTGGGAAGGGCGAAAAAATATGAATTGGAGGAATTGTAAAATGAAGAATTCCAAGGCTAAGAAAATCCTTGCTCTTGTTCTTGCGGCTCTCATGATCGTTGCCACCGTGGCAAGCTGCGGAGAGAAGAAGGAAGAGTACAAGGGCGCCGACACACTTGTCGTCGGTTATTCCAATTTCAGCCAGAAGTTCAGCTCCTTCTTCGCTGAGTCCGCCTATGACCAGGATGTTGCAGGCATGACCCAACTCGGTCTGCTTGGCACCGACCGTGAAGGCAACCCGGTTCTTAAGGGCATCGAAGGTGAAACCATTGCTTACAACGGCAAGGATTACACCTACAAGGGCATTGCAGACTGTGAAATCAAAGAGAACGGCGATAAGGTTGATTACAATATCACTATGCGCGACGACATTAAGTTCTCTGACGGCGAGCCGATGACCATCGACGATGCTATCTTCTCGCTGTATGTATTCTGTGATCCGACCTATGACGGAAGCTCCACAATGAGCAGCCTTCCGATCGTCGGTATCGAAGAGTATAAGTCCGGCATGAGCTCTCTCTTCGACATCGCCATTGCAAAGATGGCTGCTGATGCTGCCGCTCCCGCTGAGGGCGAAGAAGCCGCAGCTCCTGCAGAAGGCGAAGAGGCTCCCGCTGCTGTTGACTACAGCAAGTATATCACAGACGAGCAGCTCAACTTCTTTAAGGATGCATTTACCAAGGGCGGCGCTGCTTTTGCACAGAGCATTGTTGACTACTGCCTTACCAACTATGCTGATTACGGCGCAACTGATGTCAAGACATCCGCCGGCCTCTGGGGCTTCAACCTTGCAGACGGCGCAACCGCCGAAGATTTCTTCGCTGCTATCCTTGCAGCATACGGCTATGATGTTTCTGATAACGGCATGAACAAGGAAAAGGCAGACATCTCCCTCACTGAGTGCATCAAGAATGCTCTCGGCGACAGAGTTTCTGAGTTTGAAGCCGGCGTACAGACCGGTGATTCCGCTGCTAACATCGCCGGCGTCAAGAAGACTGGCGACTACAGCATGACAGTTACCCTTTCTAAGGTTGACGCTACCGCTATCTATCAGATGGGTTGGGTTGTTGCTCCTCTCCACTACTATGGCAGCAAGGACGCATACAACTATGACAAGAATCAGTTCGGCTTCAAGAAGGGCGATCTGAGCGGCGTCAAGTCCAAGACAACCACACCTATGGGTGCTGGTCCCTACAAGTTCGTTTCTTATGAGAACGGCACAGTTACTTTCGAGAGAAATGAAAACTACTACAAGGGCGCTCCCAAGATCAAGAACGTCCTCTTCAAGGAGTCCTCTGACGCTGATAAGCTGACAGGCGTTGCAACAGGTACTCTTGACATTTCCGATCCCTCCATTTCTGACGCAACCGTTAAGGCTATCAAGGAGTACAACGGCGGCGAGATGAGCGGCAAGGTCATCGAGACCAACTCGGTTGACAATCTCGGCTACGGCTACATCGGTATCTGCTCAAAGCGCGTCAAGGTTGGCGAAGACGTGGGCAGCACTGAGTCCAAGAATCTCCGCAAGGCTTTTGCAACTCTCTTCAGCGTGTACCGCGATACAGTTATCAATTCTTACTACGGTGAGCGTGCTTCCGTTATCCAGTATCCGATTTCCAACACTTCATGGGCAGCTCCCAAGCCTGCTGACGACGGTTATCAGATCGCATACTCCAAGGATGTTGACGGCAACGCCATCTATACCGACGGCATGACCGACGATCAGAAGTTTGAGGCTGCTCTCAAGGCTGCTATCGGTTACTTCAAGGCTGCAGGTTACACATGGGACGACGCCGCGGGCAAGTTCACAGCTGCTCCCGAAGGCGCTGCAATGACCTTTGAATTCATGATTCCTGCTGACGGCGTGGGCGATCATCCTTCCTTCGGTATCGTTACCAACGCTTCCAACGCTCTCAAGTCCATCGGTATTGATCTTCAGGTCAACGACCTTTCCAATTCCTCCGCTCTGTGGGATGCTCTCGATGCCAACACCTGCGATATGTGGGCTGCCGCATGGGGCGCCGCTGTCGATCCTGATATGTATCAGATCTATCACAGCACCAGCGTTGCCGGCGCGGGCGGAAGCGGAGACAACCACTACTGCATCACGGACGAGAACCTCGACAAGAAGATCGTCGAAGCCCGTTCCAGCCTCGATCAGGCATACCGCAAGGCTGTCTACAAGGAGTGTCTCGACATCATCCTTGACTGGGCTTGCGAGATCCCGACCTATCAGAGACAGAACGTTATCATCTTCTCCGCAGAGCGTGTAAACCTCGAGACAGTCACACCCGACATCACTACCTTCTGGGGTTGGATGAATGACCTTGAGGCTCTGGAAATGCAGCCTGCAAAATAAGTCATCAAGTTTTTAAACTCACCAGACTTATCCGGAACCGGATTCCACAGAGAATTTTTAGGCGCTACTATTCGGATATTGCTTTTAGGGCTTATCCGTGTGAAAATAAGTCATCAGCGTCCATTTTGGGCGCTGATGACGAATTTTTATATCAATCCACAGCATCACTTTAAACCATAAAAATCAGCTTGCGGCAGCGTAAAAAGATACCGGGAAATCGCGTGATCCAAGCGGAACCATCCGTTTTCATCGGCCCGTGTGTTTACGTTTACCCGGTATATTTAAGGTAGTACCGCGCCGGACCTATGCCGCTGTTGTGCGGGATTGCCTTGCGACAATCAATAATACAATGACAGGTGTTGATTATGAGCAAATTTATTCTTAAAAGATTACTTTACAGCATAGTAATTCTTTTCTTCGTCATGCTGGTGGTGTATCTTCTTATGTATTCGCTGCCATCCAGCTATGTTGAAAACAAAGCACGTGAGCTTGCCATGAAACCCGGTTCTCAGAAGAGTGCTGCGGAATGGCTGAAAGAGCTCAACGCCCAGTACGGTATGGACAAGGGCGTTATAGAGGGATATTTTACATGGCTGAAGTCTGCCGTAAAGGGCAACTTTGGTGAAAGCTGGGCATGGACGGTTCCCGTCACCCAGAAATTCAAGGACGTTATCTGGTACAGCTTTGCGCTGGGTCTCGTCTCATTCATACTGGAAATCATCATTGCCATACCGCTCGGCGTTATGGCTGCCAGAAAGCAGTACAGCATCACCGACTACACGGTGACTGTTGTTTCATTGGTTGGTATCTCACTACCGACATTTTTCGTTGCGACTCTGCTCAAAATGGTCTTCGGCGTCTGGATCAAGGGCTTCGACGGCCAGCCGCTGCTTGACATCAGCGGTATGCAGAGCAGAAACTATCTTAGCTTGTCACCGTTAGGGCAGACGCTTGACGTTGCCAAGCACTTTATACTTCCGGTTATAACTTTGACTATTGTCAGCATCGGTGGTCTGATGCGCTACACCAGAGCCAATATGCTCGAAGTGCTCAATGCCGATTATATCAGAACGGCGAGAGCAAAGGGTCTTTCCGAAAAGAAGGTTATCGGCTATCACGCTTTCCGCAATACCCTTATCCCGATCGTCACCATTCTTGGTGGCTCTTTGCCGGGACTTTTCTCTGGCGCACTCATCACCGAACAGCTGTTTTCGGTAACAGGTATCGGATTTGTTTCGTATCAGTCCATGGTACGCGGCGATATTCCGTTTATCATGTTTTACCTTGCATTTATGGCGATACTTACGCTTCTCGGCACACTTATTTCCGATATTCTCTACGCGGTCGTCGATCCCCGTGTCAGAGTTCACTAAAGAGGTGTACGCATGGACAACAAAAATTTTAATGAGGTGCTTAAAGCACGCGAGGCGGCTGAGCAGGAAAGCAAAGCGAATGAAGACTCCGGCTACATGGCTCTTGACGATACCCAGCGCGTAAAGGTTCTCAGCCCGGGCAGACTGGTTTTCAACCGCTTCAAGAGAAACAAGCTCGCCATAGTCGGTACCGCGATTCTTACTTTTATGTTCCTTTTCTCGTTCCTTTTCCCGGTGTTCTACAGCTATGGCCAGACTGATATTTTCTATAAATATGACACCATGATGACCGACTACGCGAGTGCAGCCAAGAGAGACAGCTACACCAGCTATCAGGTGGATCCCGATCATCAGGTCAACAGCAAAATCAAAAATATGATGACCTCCTACGTACTCACGATGGAGGAAGAAGGTACAGAAAAGCAGGAGATCAAGGACGAGGAAACCGACTTTGTCTATTATCTTAACAAATTGGGCGAAAACGTCTATGAGCTCACAGGTATAGCATCCGAAGAAGTAGGCACCATGTCGGGATTTGAAAAGGTGTGCTCGTTCAACTCCAAGACAGGAAAGCTCATGCTCACCGCAGATCAGAAAGCAATTCCCGGACTGGAGGCAGCCGCAGCCGCGGCAATCAAGTCAGGCAATACTGTGTTTGAGGTCGGCGGCAAGGTCTATACTATGACATCATCCGGCAAAAAGGGTCTTTACAGTATTTATGACCTTAGCTCATGCGTGCTGAAAATGGCCGACGGTTCCGAGTCTGACAACGCTCTTCGCTCTGCAGTCCTTCACGGTGTTGCAGAAGGAAAATTCACCTATGAAGGCGAGAGCTACGGTGTGCAAAGCGGTTCAGACAAATTCACGGTTGTGAAATACACCGATGCTTCCGCGCTTATGCTTTCGAGCAAGTACGTATTCAACGCCTATCAAATCGGCACGGAATTCACAGACGGATTCAAAGCTGCTGTTCTCGAGGCTCTTTACGGTGAACATGAATTTGAATATGAAGGCGCTTCCTACACCGTTTCCAAGAAGGACGATGAGTTCATCGTCACAGGCCCGAACGGCGAATACGCCGAGCTTTGTCTTTACAGCGTGCGTCGTTACAACGGTGAAGACACTCTCTCCATAGACTTCAAGCGCACGGTTCAGAAGGAAATCGAGAAGCTCGAATCCGCAGGTCAGAAGAAGGGCGTTTTCACATACGCTATTCCAAAGATGGATGACGAAGGCAAGTACATTGTCAAAGAAGACGGCAGCTATGAACTGGAAGACGTCGAAATGAACATCACCCGGAAGGAAGGCCAGTACGTTCTCAAATGCGAGCGCACTGCCCACCTGATCGACATCTACGGTCCTGCTTCCTCAAAGCATATTTTCGGCACAGACGCCGACGGCATGGATATTCTGGCACGTATGATGTACGGCGGACGCATTTCCCTGATGGTCGGCTTCATCGTTGTCGCACTGGAGCTTTTGTTCGGCGTTATCATGGGCGGTCTGGCAGGCTTCTTCAGCGGCTGGGTCGATACCCTGATCATGCGTCTGGTGGATATCTTCAACTGCATACCCACACTTCCTATTCTTATCATTCTTGGCGCTATCTTTGATGACCAGAAGCTTAATTCCTATGTGCGTCTGATGTGGATGATGGCTGTGCTCGGCTTCCTGGGCTGGGCAGGCGTTGCCCGTCTGGTGCGCGGACAGATTCTTTCTCTGCGTGAGCAGGAATTCATGACCGCCGCAGAAGCGACAGGTCTTTCCACCACCCGACGCATCTTCCGTCATCTTGTGCCGAATGTCATTCCTCAGCTGATCGTCAACGCCACCATGGGTCTCGGCAGTGTTATTATTTATGAGTCCACACTGTCATTCCTCGGACTCGGCGTGAAGCATCCGCTTGCCACATGGGGAACGATGATCAACTCGGTCACATCCTCCAATGAGAACATGGTCAGATACGCATACATCTGGATTCCTGTCGGTCTGCTCATCTGCCTCACCGTTATTGCCTTCAACTTTGTCGGCGACGGTCTGCGCGATGCATTCGACCCGAAGATGAAATAAGGAGGCGGAAATAAGTGAGTAAAGATAAGAAAGAAACAAAGGCAAAAAAGAACTCAAAATCCGGCTCATACATCAGTGGTAGTGAATCTCGGAGAATTATACACTTCAACCGTAAGCTCACTCGCAAGCTGGAGAAGCAGCGCAAGGACAACGTAGGTCATCCTGAAAAATATGAGTCGAAAATGCGCGATGAGAGCAACATCGTCGAATTCGACAAGGTTTGCACGTATTTCTTCACCGATATAGGCACAGTCAAGGCAGTTGACTGCATATCCTTTGATATTCCGCGTGGCAAGACGGTCGGTGTTGTCGGTGAGTCGGGATGCGGTAAGTCGGTCACTTCCCTTTCGCTTATGCAGCTGCTGCAGAGACCACAGGGGCAGACCGTCGGCGGTGAAATCCGCTTCAATATGGGCGACAAGTGCATCAATATTGTCAATGCTCCCACAGAGGTCATGCAGGACATTCGCGGCAACCGCATGTCCATGATCTTCCAGGAGCCTATGACCAGCCTTAACCCGGTATTCCGCATTGGTCAGCAGCTTGACGAGGTTATGCAGCTGCACAGCGATATACTTTTCGGTAAGGAAGAAGACGGCAAGGACAAAAAGCTCTCTAAAGAAGAGAAAAAGAACCGCGCTGAGACAATCAAGAAGCATTCCATTGAAATGCTGAATATGGTCGGTATAGCCAACAGCGAGGGCGTATATAACATGTATCCCCACGAGCTGTCCGGCGGTATGCGTCAGCGCGTCATGATCGCCATGGCACTTTCCTGCAACCCCGAACTTATCATCGCCGACGAGCCAACAACAGCTCTTGACGTTACCATTCAGGCGCAGATCCTCGATCTGCTCAAGAATCTGAAATCCAAAATCGGCAGCTCCATCATGCTAATTACGCACGATCTCGGCGTTGTCGCTGATATGGCAGATTATGTTGTGGTTATGTATGCCGGCAGAGTGGTCGAGAAGGGTCTCGCACGTGAGATATTCCACGATCCCCGCCATCCGTATACCATCGGTCTGATGAAGTCAAAGCCTGTGGTCGGCAAGAAGGTCGATTCGCTCTACAATATTCCCGGCAGCGTTCCCAATCCCGTGGAAATGCCTGATTACTGCTATTTCCGCGACCGCTGCGAATCCTGTGTCGAAAAGTGCGGCGGCAAGTATCCGCCTATGTACAAGATCAGCGATACACATTATGTCGCATGCTGGCGCTATGACGAACAGGGCGAGGCAATTGAGCAACCCGAATCTGTGAATGTGGAGGAACTGTGAAATGAGCAGCAGCGTTAAAGAAGAAATGAAAGCAGGCACAGCAGACGTATCCTCCTACGTACACGATGATGATCTGCTGGTTGTCAAGCATCTTAAAAAATATTTTCCCATCAAATCATCGTTTTTCCGCGTTACAGTAGGCAACGTCAAGGCTGTTGACGATGTTTCGTTCTCAATAAAGCGCGGAACCACAATGGGTCTGGTCGGCGAGTCTGGCTGCGGTAAGTCCACCATCGGACGTACCATCCTCAGACTCCAGGATAAGACCGCCGGTGAGGTTTACTTCAACGGCGTGGACATATTCTCTCTTTCGCACGAAGAACTGCGCAAGATGCGTCCGAAGATCCAGATCATCTTCCAGGATCCCTATTCCAGCCTTTCGCCCCGTCTGCCGGTCGGCGAGATCATCGGCGAGGCTGTCAGGGAGCACGGCATCGTTCCTGAGGAGGAGTACGACGCCTATATTACCCGCATTATGAAGGCCTGCGGTCTGCAGGAGTACCACAAGGCGCGATATCCCCATGAATTTTCCGGCGGTCAGCGCCAGAGAATCTGCATAGCTCGCGCATTGGCACTCAATCCGTCGTTCATTCTGTGCGATGAGCCTGTTTCTGCTCTGGATGTGTCCATTCAGGCGCAGATTATCAATCTGCTGAAGGAACTGCAGAAGGAATTTGGCCTTACGTATCTGTTTATTTCCCATGATCTGTCGGTGGTGCAGCATATTTCGGATACCGTTGGCGTTATGTACCTCGGCTCCATGGCTGAGCTTGCGGAGACGGACGAACTTTTCGCAGATCCTCTGCATCCTTATACACAGGCTCTCTTCTCGGCTATTCCGATTCCTGATCCCGACGCGAAGATTGACCGCATTATTCTTGAAGGCAGCATTCCTTCTCCCGCCAATCCCCCCAAGGGCTGCAAGTTCCACACCCGCTGCTCCAAGTGCATGGAGATCTGCAAGAACGAATGCCCGGAATTCAGAGAGGTTAAGCCCGGTCATTTTGTGGCGTGCCACCTTTATGACGAGAAGTAATTTCCATTCGCAGGAGGTGTTCTCTTGAAGAAAAAACGCGATGAATTTGTCGACGACGGCAGAACGATTGCAAACATGAATGTGGAAGGTATGCCGTGGTATGATAAAAAGACCGAGGAAATAAAAAAGATGAACGCCTCAAAGAGCGATCTTCCCGAGCTTGACCGCGAGGGCAAGGGCGCACTTATGTGGGGAGTAATCGCTGCGGCGCTGCTCATTGGGCTGGTGTTCGCGGGTGCGATGTTCCTCTTTATCCTCTTCTGCGTCAAGGTATGGTTTGCCTGAGCTTGATTAAATTGAAAAGCAGTTTGACAGCCCCTTCACGGCATTTGCTGTGAAGGGGCTGTTTTGCGTCTCTTGAGTCGATGCAAAAGAAACGCTGCGATCCCTGAAATTAACATATTTGTCTAAAAAATCGAATTTCTTTTAGTGCATTGTGGTCTTGAATAATAGGGCATTTTGCGGTATAATAATCAAATAAACATACAATCAAATGCTACAACAGAGGATTGCGGCTGATAAAATATTGCCGATGAAAGCAAGGTGCATATAATGCAGGACATGGTCGAGCGCATAGTTGAGATGGATAAACGTGCCCGTGAACTGACTGACGAGGCCAAAAAGCTCCGTGTCGGTTCTGAAGATAGGATAAAAGCCAAAAAGGAGGAGCTTCGCCGGGGCTACCGCGACAGGGCGGAGGAAAGAGTGGAGCTGATCAAAAAGGCGGAGGCGAGAAACGCCGAGGTCGAGCTGAAGGCGGTCTTGGAACGCCAGAAGGAAACCGAACGGCAGCTGAATGCGATCTATGCCGAGAAAGGCGACGAGTGGGTGGCTTCAATAGTCGCCAGAGCCACGGGAGATGATAAATAATGTCACAGGCTTCCAATGTGCTGCTCACCAAGAGCCGTGCGATGTTCGGCAAGAGGCTGACGGGACAGAATGTCAGTGAATTGCTGAACTGTCAGACGGTCACCGAAGTGGCGGCATATCTTAAAAACAATACCCATTACGCCTATGCGCTGCGCAATATTGATGATTCCAACGTTCACAGAGGACAGCTTGAAGCGGCGCTCGATGAGTTAATGCAGAGCGAGCTGACGGCACTTTCCAAATATCGCGTTGACGCCGGCGAATATATGCGTTCGTTTATGGTGTACAGCACGCAGATCAGGGAGATACTCAAATTTCTGCGTCTGCTGTCCGCAGGGCGTGCCGGTGAATACGTCTTCGCCATGCCGACCTACTTTGTCAAGCGTGACGGACTTGATCCTATCAAAATGGCGCAGGCAAAGGATTACGAGGAATTTCTCAGAGCTATGAGCGGCACGGTGTTTTACAAGATACTGCGCAGCATTTCGGTGGGCGAGGATGGCACCATTGATTATACCATGATCGAGCATTCGCTTTATTCCCATCTTTTCAGCTATGCCGAATCGGTCATCCGAAAGAATTTCCGGGGCAGTGCCAAGGACGACCTGCTGGGACTTTTAGGCACCCGAAGCGAACTGAGCAGCTTTCTGAACATATATCGTTTTAAGAAGTATTACAAAGACTGCGGAGAGGATCTGGCGCGTTCTCTGGTCTTTGATTTCAATTACAAGATTTCAAAACGCACCTTTGATAAAATGCTGAGCGCAGAGAGTGCGGAAGATGTGCTGGAAATTTTCCGCTCTGAGACCTTTTACGGCAGGGAATTAGGCGACATTGACGAAGAATACATCGATCAGGTGGTCAACCGTCTGAGTTACAAACGTGTGCGGCATCTGATGCGGTTTTCCACAGACCCGACGGTGGCAGTGTTCTCCTATATCCTGCTTTCGGGCATAGAGCGCAAGGATATAGTGACCATTATCGAGGGCGTGAGATACAGGGTTTCTTCCGACGTGATCGCTTCAATGATAACGATTTCATAATCATCATTATATATATAAAGGATCGAAAGTATTAAGGAGTATAGACATGGCTGTAATGAAAATGAAGCTCCTGAGCATTATCGGGAGCATTGATCAGCTCGATGCCGTTCTTGACACCTGCTGTTCCTCGGAAAATTTTCACTTAGATCAGGCGATGAGCTTCTTCAAGGATAAATCCGAGTTTGTTTCGCTCAATGACGAAAATCCCTACACCTTCTATCTCAACAAGCTGAGCGACGCGGTCAAGCTGGCGAGACTGGAGGCAGCTCCGGTGGAGGACTCCGACCTGCTGATGGGCTGGGATGAGATCAAGGATTATGTGGAGAATACTTCGTCAAAGTTAGCTGCCTATCAGGAGGAAAAATTCAGTCTGACGCAGGAGATCGAAAACGTCACCCACTCGATGGAGCAGTTCAAGCACTTCCAGGGCTTCGACATGAAGCTCGACGAGATATTCAAGTGTGAATTCATCAAGGTGCGTTTCGGAAGACTGCCGAAAGAGAGCTTTGAAAAGCTCAGCCTCTACAGCGACAATCCCTACATCGTCACCTTCCCCTGCACCAGTGACGACAAATACGTCTGGGGCGTCTACATGGCGCCGATCGACAACATTCACGAGGTGGACAGAATCTTCCAGAGCCTCTACTGGGAACGCCTGAAGATTCCGGATGCCGTGGGTACGCCGGAGGAAGCCTACAATACCCTTGCGGAGCAGCTTAAAGGGCTTAACGAAAGATTGGCGGATGTCAAGAAAAAAATGGATGATTTCTGGAGCGATGAAGAGGTGCGCTGTTGCAAAGTGCTGAATTACCTCGAACGCCACAAGAATAATTTCGACCTCCGCCGTTACACCGCCAAATACCAGCACAGCAGAATCTTCTTCCTTGCGGGATGGGTTCCCGCCGAGAACGAAAGGGACTTCACCAAGCGTCTGGAAAAATTGGGCGGCATCGAGTACAAATTCGAAAACGCCAGCGACGAACCGGCACAGACGCCGCCCGTCAAGCTCAAAAACGCGGGAATATTCAAGCCGTTTGAATTTTTCGTCAAGATGTATGGTCTGCCTAATTACGACGAGATGGATCCGACGCCCTTTGTGGCGATCACCTACTTCATTCTCTTCGGCATCATGTTTGCCGATGTGGGACAGGGACTTTGCCTGTCGCTCATTACGTGGCTCTTTATGTGGAAGATGAAAAAGATGGAGCTGGGCAAGTGCATTGCCATGTGCGGTATTTCATCGGCGATTTTCGGCGTGCTGTTCGGCTCTGTGTTCGGCTTTGAAGATCTGCTCAACCCCTTCTGGGGCTGGGTGCATCAAAAGACCGGTGTTCCGCTGATGGAGGGCAAGCTGCTCGACGTCAACGAACTCAGCACCCAATTGATCTATGCTGCCATCGGCATCGGTGTGGTGTTGGTGCTTGTGGCTATTCTGCTGAATATCTACACCAAATTCAAGCAGCACAAATACGGCAACGCGCTGTTCAGTCAGAATGGAATAGCCGGGTTCCTCTTCTACGGAGGAACGATCTTCGGCATTCTCGGACAGATGTTCCTGCACATACCGCTGCTTACACCCGCATACATCATCTGCCTGATCGTCATTCCCGCGATCCTGATCTTCCTCAACGAGCCGTTGAGCGAACTCATAGAGGGCAAAGAGGACTGGTTCCCCGAGAGCATCGGCGACTTCCTCATGCAGAATATTTTTGAAATGCTTGAAGTCGTGCTGTCGTATGTTTCCAATACCGTCAGCTTCCTGCGAGTGGGCGCCTTTATATTGGTGCACGCCGGCATGATGACGGTGGTATTTACTCTTGCGGGCATGATGAGCGGCTTCGGCTACTGGGTGACAATCATTCTCGGCAACGGTATCATTATGGCGCTCGAAGGTCTGCTGGTCGGCATTCAGGCGCTTCGTCTGGAATTCTACGAGATGTTCAGCCGCTTCTTCACCGGCGAAGGCAGACCCTTCAAGTCCGCTTCCACCATGGCGGAGGAACTTAAGAAATAACGCTCGCATTCGCTCGCTTAGAGAATAGATAATAGAGAATAGTGAATAGTTTCGGAGCGCTGTGCGCTGGAATGTATGCGTTTGCGTTCTCTCGCAACTTCCCACTTCTCACTTCCCACTTCTCACTTTATATATTCAATCATCAATTAATGGAGGATACTATCATGAACGTACTTATTTAT
>ONID01000169.1 GCA_900317765.1 uncultured Eubacteriales bacterium
TCCAGTGCCGCGACGGTTTCTCCGAAGGTAGAAGCCCATGCGTCGAGAAAAAAAGTTTTACGCTTTCTCGTTGCGGATATTCAACAGAAATAGTCGAGTTTTAAACTTTTCAGCAATTTACCCGCAAAAAAATTGCGGATTCTACTTGACAAATCAATTGCTATGTGATAATATTCAAATCGTGGAGTGTGATTGTTATGCTAAAGCGGATTGAAATTACAAATTATCACGGATTCCAGAATCCTGTGATTCTTGATTTTTCCGGGACCAAAAATTACAGCTATTCCAAGGACCTGATCAAGAACGGACTTGTCAAAAACAGCATCGTATTTGGTAGAAACGGATCAGGAAAGTCATCCCTGTGTCTTGCTGTGATGGATATTACACTTCATTTGCTTGACAGACAGAAGGACAGGGCTTTACAGCATCCGTACTCTTTTGTTGGCAATAATGATTTGCGTGTGGGTTTCAGATATATTTTCCAATTTGGAAAAAGAGAATTGATATATTATTATGAAAAAACTGCGCCTATGTCCTTGTCGTATGAAGAAATCTCTGTAAACGGTAAGAAAATCCTTGTTCACAATTACACAGATGAATCTGAGAATTTTATTTGCATTCAAGGTGCCAAACAATTGAAAACAAATGGATTACAACCGGAGTTATCATGTGTAAAATATGTTTATAACAATACTATTCACTCTGATAATTCTGAACTAGCTATGATGATGAATTTTGTGGGCGGAATGCTCTATTTCCGTAGTCTGCGTGAGGGTAACGAATACATCGGCTTTAAACTTGGTGGAGACAACCTTGATGATATTATTCTGAGAAATAACAAATTATCTGAATTTAGCGATTTTTTAAAAACATTTGGTCTGAAATATAGCCTGATTCCCATCAGGCTACCCAATGGAATATCTATGATTGGTATCAAATTTGACAACAATCGCGTTGTTTCATTTGAAGAAATTGCTTCATCCGGAACACAGGCATTAAAGCTCTTTTACTGCTGGCTGCTGGATTTTCCAAAACTTACGTTCTTGGTAATTGACGAGTTTGACGCCTTTTATGATTACGAAACCGCCGGAGCCGTTCTGAATCTGATCAATTCATTTGAAAATATGCAATCTCTCGTAACGACACACAATGTTACGCTTTTAAGCACACGATTCACTCGTCCAGATTGTGCTTATCTAATTGATAAACACGGGGTTGTTAGTCTTAGTAAGCGTATCAATCGGGATTTGCGCAAAGGCAATAACATTGAAAAGATGTACCGTGAAGGCGAGTTTTCTATGGATGAGGAAGAATAATGATACTCTCACTTGAAAGGGGTGATGCTGTTTGATTGTGTGATTCAAAAAGAAAAGCACTACAAAGATTGTTCCAGCAATCCTTATAGTGCAGTCCTCCGAGTATTTCTACCCGTAATCTGGCATGATTATTATAGAGTATCTCGGAGAAAAAGTCAATGAATTTTCAGAAATCTTTTAGAGAAAATTCTCGGCTATTTTTTCTGTGCCTCCGGGTATCTCTATCCGTAATCTGGTCAATTACTTCTGAGACTCCCGGAAAAGCACAGCCACAGGGTAAATCTTTTTTCAGGCACAGCTATATACCCTGCGGTAATGTGCCGAAAAGGAGAGATTAATGTCTCAGAAAAATGCAATTAGAAAAGGCTGCAAGGATATTTGGAACGCTTTCATGTGTGAAGGTGCCGATTTTACAAGTCATAGCAAAAACGATATTCCTTTCTGTCCTACTACTGCTACAGAAATACCGAAAGATATCATTACATGGGATGAAGCCAAGCGTCTTTACAGAAACGCACTTGCTCGCAAAGATAAGCACTTTTTTTGCAATGCTTTTATCTGTTGGTTCATTGATGACTATAAGTTCGACGGACCGAGAGGAGCCTGGCATGACTGTGCGTTCGTGTTAAATGTCCTCCGCCACTTTGCTGGGGCGATTACCCCCGATTTTTCCACATATCAGGATTTTCCCGAACCACTCAAGATTTATAATACTTACCGAATGCGTGCTTTTGGTTATTGGCTCGGAAAAAATGGCATTGCTGTTATCAACAATGTTAGATGGGGTTCAAGAGAAACATGGTCGTATTGTTGGGATGGTATTCCACAAAACAGTATTGTTGCTATTGGAACTGTCGGCGGCAGTCCACGAAAGCATATTGATCGTAAACGCTTTGAAGAAGGATTGGAAGAACTTGTCCGCATTTTACAACCACACACAATCATTGTTTACGGCTCTGCCAACTATCCGTGCTTCGATAGGCTCATCGATCAAGGAATCAAGGTGATCGCCTATCCCGGTTGCACCGCTTCCGTCTTCGACGAAAGGAGGCGGTCGATATGAGTAAGGGCAACAGTGGACTTTTTCATGGTACAAATGGAAGCTGTATGGATAAGCAATTTTCCAATAAAAACAGTACTTATTCCCAGATAAAAGCTTTTTCTCTCGAACGCGTTAGATCGTGGGCGGAAAAGAAGCGTCTCGAATTTACTGGTAAGGAAAGAAAGAATTTCAATACGGCTTGTGTGGTATATGATGAATTCACAAAAAAGTATTACTATGGTCGAAATGGCGGCTATCATGAAGACGGATATGTCAGAAATCCTATTTTGTTTGGAGATTCTACTCATCAAGGCTTATTACCGAAAACCTCGTTAAACAAGTATCCCGTCGGAAATTGTGCTGAAGTAGATGCAGTAAATCGTGCACTTAATGACGGAGCTGATATAAAGAATCTTCACTTGACTACAATTCATACCACAAAAAGTCAGTTCGGCTTATATAAAAAGTCATGTGAAAACTGTAAATATGCCTTTTTAGACAGGGTAAGAAATAATTATTCCGGCTGGAAAGAAGGAGATTAATATGATCAACAAACTTAGTACTGTTTCTATGAACGGTAGAATGGCCTATGTAATTATGTGTGTTGAAACCTACTTTTTGAAAAAATATCCTGAAAGGGATTGGGCACTAATTTTCAGAATAATGTGGAAAGCCACCTCTATGAATTGGGCAGATTGGGCAGATATGTATAGTTCCGTAATTCCAGATGTAATACTGCAATTTGATGCTTATTCATCAAAAGAGTTTAGCAATACTCTTTCTGTAGAAGAATTTGCTAAAGTGAAAAACCTGTATTTTGGAATCACAGAAGGCATTGAAGATGATCCTAATGATGAAGTAAATTATATGCTTAACAAGCCATTTGAGATGGCAATGGTTTATGAAGGAACTGTCATAGATGACGGAAAAGAATCATTTGAAATAATTGAAAAGACAGAGCAAATATTAAGATGTAACGGATTTGATTTGCCAGATTATTCAAAAGTACTTTTTTCATCAGTTAATGAGCATAATGGTTGGGGCAACGATTTTGACGGCGTGTTTTTGTCATGTTTACTTAACAAGTAGCTATTTTACAAAAGCAATATCCTCCTGAGAAAGCACAAAGGCGGAGGATTGCGCGTCCTCCGCCTCTGCGATTCTTTCGATTTGTTCCGCGACGGTCGGCAGAAATGAGAAAATGTCGTTTAGCTGTAAATCAGCTCGCTGAGAATCACTTCCTCCGCCTGCTGGCGAATGTTGTTCATGCGTCCGATCCACATCATCTGGTCGCGGGCTTTCAGTTCCTCCGTCACGCCCTGCTCCTGCGCGAGCTGCTTCGTCAGACGGTCGAACCGACGCATTGCTTCCTGCTCGATCTGATACAGATGTTCTGTCAGCTTGCCCGACGTCAGGAGATTGACGAACGTCACTCGTCTGTGCTTCTCCAGAAACTCCCTCCGCAGGTGGGCGAATTTGCCAAGCGGAACTTCGGGCTGCGGCGGTAATGCGAGGTCGGGAATCAGG
>ONID01000152.1 GCA_900317765.1 uncultured Eubacteriales bacterium
GCTTCGGAGACAATGCCGTTTCTGACAAAGAGGTCAATGTTCTTCTTATCTATATAATGCGCCATGGCCTCGGGCAGAGAACGGAAGTTGCAAAGACCGCGGCGTGCGGCTTCCTCCACCCACTCGGCGGAGTAGTTGTCGCCGTTGAAGATGATGTCCTTGTGCTCGGTGAATACCTTCCTGACAAGCTCCTTCACGGCTTCGTCCAGGTCGTCCGCGTCTTTCAGCACATCGTAGAACTGGCTGAGTTCCTCGGCCACCATCGTGTTGAGCATGTAGTTCGGACAGCCTATATTTAAGGAAGAACCCAGCGCGCGGAATTCAAACTTGTTGCCGGTGAAGGCAAAGGGAGAAGTGCGGTTGCGGTCGGAAGTGTCCTTCTTGAAGTCGGGCAGCACATCCACGCCGGTGAGCATGTCGGACTTGCCTGCGCTCTTGTACTCTCTGCCGTCGATAATCGCGTTCACCAGCGCGCCGAGATCGTCGCCCAAATACATGGAGATGATAGCCGGAGGGGCTTCGTTCGCGCCGAGTCGGTGGTCGTTGCCGGCGGAAGCGACGGTGATTCGCAGCAGATCCTGGTATTCATGCACCGCCTTCACGACCGCGGCGAGGAAGAGCTGGAACTGGAGATTATCCTCGGGATTCTTGCCGGGGTCGAGCAGATTTTCGCCGGTATTGGTGCCGATCGACCAGTTGTTGTGCTTGCCGGAGCCGTTCACGCCTGCAAAGGGCTTTTCATGCAGCAGGCAGACCAGACCGTGCTTCTCGGCGGTTTTCTTCATGACCTCCATGGTCAGCTCGTTGTGGTCGGTGGCAATATTGGAAGTGGAGAAGATCGGCGCCAGCTCGTGCTGTGAAGGGGCAACCTCGTTGTGTTTGGTCTTGGCAAGCACGCCTAACTTCCAGAGTTCCTCGTCCAGGTCGTTCATGAAAGCGGCGACTCTTGTCTTGATGGAGCCGAAGTAATGATCCTCCAGCTCCTGTCCTTTGGGAGCCGGTGCGCCGAAGAGTGTGCGTCCTGTGTAAATCAGGTCGGGTCTTGCGTCGTACATCTTCTTGTCAATGAGGAAATATTCCTGTTCGGGGCCGACCGTTGTGGTGACGCGGGTGACATCCTCCTTGCCGAAGAGGTGCAGCACCTTGACTGCCACGCTGCTCAGACGTTCCATGGAACGCAGCAGGGGCGTTTTCTTGTCCAGCACCTCTCCGGTGTAGGAGCAGAAGGCTGTCGGAATGTAGAGTGTCTTGTCGCGGATAAATGCCGGAGAAGTCGGATCCCATGTGGTGTAGCCTCTCGCTTCAAAGGTGGCGCGGATACCGCCGGAAGGAAAGCTCGACGCGTCGGGTTCGCCCTTGATGAGCTCCTTGCCGGAGAATTCCATGATGACCTGATCGCCGTCGGGGGTGATGAAGCTGTCGTGCTTCTCGGCGGTCACGCCGGTCATGGGCTGGAACCAGTGGGTGAAATGCGTGCAGCCCATTTCCACTGCCCAGTCCTTCATGGCATTGGCGACGGCGGTTGCAACGCTGATGTCAAGCGGCTCACCGTTCTGAATGGTCTTTTTGAGCGCCTTATAGGTGTCATGAGGCAGTCTTGCCTTCATCTTCTGATCATTGAATACCATGCTGCCGAAATATTCGGGTACGTTTGTCATACAGATCTCTCCTCAAATATTTTTATAATATCTAAACAAAAAGGCGCCGCAAGCATAGGGGCTGGTAAAAAGCCCTCATCGCTTACGACGCCTTTGCCGTTCGATGGTGCTATTATAATCCCCCATTTTTGATTTGTCAAGTACTTATTTAAAAAAATCTGCAACTTTTTTTATTATTCCTGCAATTGCTATACATAATAATGTGCTTACATCCCTTTTTCAGCGGTAATTATGCAACTTTAAAAATAAAAATTGCAATTTTCTCTTGACAATCCTGCATCATCGTATTATAATGGCACTACAAATTCGCAGCCGTAAAAAGCTGCGGGATTCTCCCACGAAAGGAAGATATTCATGGAAAAAATATTCGATGAAAACAGACACAGCCTGTACGATCCGTCGTTTGAACACGACAACTGCGGTATCGGCGCTGTGGTGAATATCAAAGGCGTGAAGTCGCACAGAGTAGTGGACAATGCGCTCACTATCGTTGAGACGCTGGAGCACCGCGCCGGCAAGGATGCGGACGGCAAGACCGGCGACGGTGTGGGAATTCTGTCCCAGATACCGCACACCTTTTTCACAAAGGCTGCGTCGGAGCTCGGCATCAGACTGCCGGGCGAACGGGACTACGGCGTGGGAATGTTCTTCTTCCCCCGGAAGGAGCTTGCCCGCAACCAGGCGCGCAAGATGTTTGAGATCATCGCGGAAAAGGAAGGTCTGAAAATACTCGGTTGGCGAAGCGTTCCCTGTGACACCTCCGCCATAGGTCAGCGCGCATTAGACTGCATGCCGGATATTCAGCAGTGTTTTATCGCACGTCCCGAGGGCGTGAAGAAGGGCATTGACTTCGACAGGCGGCTGTATGTCGCACGCCGCGAATTCGAGCAGAGCAATGAGGATACCTATGTGGTTTCCCTCAGCAGCAGAACCATTGTCTACAAGGGCATGTTTTTGGTGGGCGATCTGCGGAAATTCTTCCTCGATCTCCAGGACGTGGATTTCCAGTCCGCCATCGCCATGGTACACTCCCGCTTTTCCACCAACACCAACCCGAGCTGGCAGCGGGCGCATCCCAACCGCATGATTGTCCACAACGGCGAGATCAACACCATCAAGGGCAACGCCGACAAAATGCTTGCCCGAGAGGAAACCATGCGCTCCGAGCATCTGAAAGGCGATTTGGACAAGGTCATTCCCGTCGTCAACACCGAAGGCTCCGACTCAGCCATGCTGGACAACACGCTGGAATTTCTCGTCATGAGCGGCATGCCGCTGCCGCTGGCGGTTATGATTACCATTCCCGAGCCTTGGGACAGAAACCACACCATGAGCCGCCGCAAGCGCGATTTCTACCAGTATTACGCCACCATGATGGAGCCGTGGGACGGCCCTGCTTCCATTTTGTTTTCCGACGGCGATGTCATGGGCGCGGTGCTCGACCGCAACGGTCTGCGTCCTTCGCGCTATTACATCACGGACGACGGATTTCTGGTGCTTTCGTCGGAAGTCGGCGCTCTGCCGATTCCGGCTGAAAAGATCGTGTCGAAGGACAGACTTCGCCCGGGCAAAATGCTGCTTGTCGATACGGTAAACGGCAGAGTCATTGACGACGACGAACTGAAGGAATACTACGCCTCCCGTCAGCCCTACGGCGAATGGCTGGACGGCAATCTCGTCCGGCTCAAAGACCTCAAAATTCCCAATGTGAAGGTGCAGGAACACCACCGTGATGAACGACGCCGCCTGCAAAAGGCATTCGGCTACACCTATGAGGAAATCATGAAGTCGATTCTCCCCATGGCGCAGACAGGCAGCGAACCGATCACCGCCATGGGCGTGGACACGCCGCTTGCAGTGCTTTCCAGGCAGCCGCGTCCGCTGTTCGACTACTTCAAGCAGCTCTTTGCGCAAGTGACCAATCCCCCGATTGACGCGATCCGCGAGGAAATCGTCACCTCCACCACCGTCTACATCGGCGAGGACGGCAACCTTCTCCAGGAAAAGCCGGAGAACTGCCATGTCATCAAAATACGCAACCCGATACTCACCTCCACCGACGTGCTGAAGATCAAGAACATGCACGTCAGCGGCTACAAGGTGGCGGTCATTCCGATACTGTACTACAAGAACACGCGTCTCTCCAAGGCGATCAACCGCCTGTTTGTGGAAGCCGACAAGGCCTACAACGAAGGCGCAAATATCCTCATTCTCTCCGACAGAGGGGTGGACGAGAATCACCTTGCCATTCCGTCCCTGCTGGCTGTTTCTGCGCTTCACCGTCATCTCGTTGTCACCAAGCGCAGAACTTCGCTTGCCGTCATTCTGGAAAGCGGCGAGCCGCGCGAGGTACACCACTTCGCTACCCTTCTCGGCTACGGCGCAAGCGCGATCAATCCCTATCTGGCGCAGGAAACCATTCACGAGCTGATTCACGACGATCTGCTTGACAAGGACTACTACGCCGCCGTGGACGACTACAACAA
The DNA here is from genome assembly GCA_900317765.1 of uncultured Eubacteriales bacterium. GTDB lineage: Bacteria > Bacillota > Clostridia > Oscillospirales > Acutalibacteraceae > RUG762. The sequence continues at coordinate 4,145 of ONID01000152.1, forward strand.
CGCCATTCTCCACGGCATTGTCAAGATTGCCTCCAAGATGGGCATTTCCACCATTCAGTCCTACCACGGTTCGCAGATCTTCGAGGC
>ONID01000188.1 GCA_900317765.1 uncultured Eubacteriales bacterium
ACTGTGAGCGGATATCGGTTGCGTTTGTAATGACAACAGCAATACAATTCAAGACGACAGGTTCTGCGGAGATACACGAAAAAAGCCGTCCGTGAGATGCTGATAATCGCATCTCACGGACGGAGTAAATTTTTCTTCATTCACGCTTCAATAAAAGAAGCCCGTATCTGCCGGAGAAATCTCTCGGCAATCGGTGAGAATGTCTGGTATCTTTTCCAGATGAGAAACAGCTTGGTTTCGAGCCTCGGTGTGAGAGGGCGGAACGTAAGTCCGCTTGCTTCGGACGTATCCACCAAGCGGTCAAATGTCAGCAGATAGCCGAGATGCTCCTTTGCAAAGAGAGAAGCATTGTAGGAGAGCCGGAAGGAACCTTCCAAATGCAGCTGATCCATTTTATCCATCGCCCAGTGAGGAATGTCCTTTTCCCAGCCCTGTCCAGAACAGAACAGCGGCAGTCCGATGAGGTCGTCCACGCTGATGGCTTTTTTCTTTGCCAGCGTGTTATCTGCCGGCATGACAATACCCCATATATCCGATTCGGGGAAAATCAGGGATTTATATTTTGCCGGGTCGGGTATCTCCGCCAATACAGCAAAGTCGAGCAGCCCCTTGTCCAGTTTTTCCGCAACCTGCTCTGTATCCCCGCTGGTGATATGATACCGCAGATCGGGGTACATCTTCTTGAATTCGTGTATCTCACGGGCAAGAAAGCTGATCTGATAGGATTCCGCCAAACCGAAATACAGATCACCGCCTGTAATATCATCGAGCGACAGGAATTCTTTTTCTATTCTGTCCGCCATGCTCACAAGGTCTTCGGCATGGTTGCGCAGAAGGTTTCCTTCTTCTGTCAGTCTGATACTGAAGCTGTGCCTGGTGAACAGTTTTTTTCCAAGCTCGTCTTCCAAGGATTTCAATGCTTTGGACAGCGTCGGCTGTGTGACATGAAGCGTTTCCGCAGCCTTTGTCATGTTTTCCTCCCTTGCCACCGCAAGAAAATATCGGAGTGTACGAATTTCCATCCATCTATCTCCCTTTCAATGAAAAATGATATTCCCAAAAAGAATAGTATGATATTCATTATAACCATTAGCAAAACAAAAATCAAGATGGTATAATAAAATCAGACAGACATGAAAACAAATCATAACCATTAAGAAAGGCGGCATTGATCATGATGAGAACAGAAGAACTGAAACTGACAACCGAGTGGGATAAGGTATTTCCCAAAAGCGACAAGGTAAGCCACCGGAAGGCGACCTTCGTCAATCACTATGGCATTACGCTTGCGGCGGATATGTATGTTCCCAAGAACGCGGAGGGGAAACTCCCGGCGATTGCCGTGAGCGGTCCCTTCGGAGCTTGCAAGGAGCAGTCCTCCGGTCTGTACGCGCAGACGATGGCGGAACGCGGATTTCTCACCATTGCCTTCGACCCGTCGTTTACGGGAGAATCCAGCGGTTTCCCCAGAGCCATGCATTCGCCCGACATCGACGTGGAGGATTTTCAGGCGGCAGTGGATTTTCTCTCCGTTCAGGAGAATGTCGATCCGGAGCGCATCGGCATCATAGGCATTTGCGGCTGGGGCGGCATGGCATTGCAGACGGCCTGTATTGACACGAGAATCAAAGCGACGGTCACTTCGACCATGTATGATATGTCGCGTGTCGCGGGCAACGGCTATTTTGACAGCGAAGACAACGAGGAAGCGCGCCATCGTATGAGAGTTGCGGTCAACGCCCAAAGAACAAAGGACTATCAAAGCGGAGAATACGCAAGAGCTGGCGGCGTTATCGACCCGCTGCCGGAGGACGCTCCCTATTTTGTCAAGGACTATTACGACTATTACAAGACGCCTCGCGGCTATCATCCCCGTTCCCTCAATTCCAATGACGGCTGGACGGTCACGACCGGAACTTCACTTATGAATACCCGTCTGTTCACTTATTCCAAAGAAATCCGCTCCGCTGTTTTGATGATTCACGGCGAAAAGGCCCATTCCTGCTACATGAGCCGTGACGCTTACGCAGATATGGTCAGAGATAGCCGCTATACCGATAACAAGGAACTGCTGATTATTCCCGAAGCATCCCATACAGACCTGTACGATGGCGGCGGCAAGGACGCGATTCCGTTCGACAAAATTACTGCTTTTATGGAGGAGCATATGAAATAATGGCTATCAGTTCGGCAAAAATCCGGAATAAGTCAATCACGTTCCTCTTCATTTGTATGTTTTCGCTGCTTGCGTTAAGTGCCTGCGGTTCAGAAACATCGCCCCAAAGTGAATACAATACCGGATCACAGGAAAATGTTGTTTCAGAATCCTCAGAACCCCAATCTGCAAAAGCGGAGGAAAACAAAGTGAAACCTGAATTGACCATGAAAATCAACGGCAAAACCGTCACCGCCGAATGGGAAGATAACGAGTCCGTTTCCGCTTTGAAAGAGCTTGCATCCGAATCCCCGATCACAATTCAGACGTCGCTATACGGAGGGTTCGAGCTGGTCGGTTCCATCAATCACAGTTTGCCGAAAAATGATGAGCGAATTACCACACAGGCGGGAGATATTGTCCTTTACTCTGGCAATCAGCTTGTAGTTTTCTACGGCTCCAATACATGGGCATATACCAGACTGGGGCATATTACAGATAAAACGCCATCCGAATTGACCGCTCTTCTGGGAAATGATAACGCAACGATTACGATCAGTGTAAATTACTAACCGTTCACCTGATCATCTTGATACATACAATGATAAAAAGCCGTCCGTGAGATGCATGAATTTGCATTACACGGACGGTTAATTTTCGCTATGTGTAT
>ONID01000032.1 GCA_900317765.1 uncultured Eubacteriales bacterium
CCTTCCTGTCAGGAAGCCTTCCGGAGCGAACATGCAGAGCATTGCCGCAATTATGACAAAGGCGACAAGCTTCTTTGTGGCTGGGCTGAATTTCTTCATCTGAGTAATACCTCTCTTTCTGAAATTGAAATAAAATGTACAGAATTACTTCCAAATATCATTATATACTGTGCAAATCGTATTGTCAAGATAAAAAACGCAGGAGAGCATGACACAAGCGCACACCCTCCTGCGGGAAATGAATAACTGATTGTTTGGAAAAAGCTTACTTGGCGTATTCCGATGCTCGGCTCTCGCGGATGACATTGACCTTGATCTGACCGGGATAATCGAGTTCGTTCTCGATCTTCTTGCAGATCTCGCGTGCGAGGAACGGCATTTCGTCGTCGGAAATGGCTTCGGGCTTGACCAGAACGCGCACCTCCCGACCTGCCTGAATGGCAAAGCTCTCGGAAACGCCGTCGAATTCCTTGGCGATCTCCTCGAGACGCTGCAAACGCTTGATGTAGCTTTCGACGTTTTCTCTGCGGGCGCCGGGACGTGCCGCGGAAACGGCGTCGGCTGCCTGCACCAGGCAGTCAATGATCGAAGTGGCTTCAATGCCGCCGTGGTGAGCGGCAATGGCGTGGATAATGCCTTCCGGCTCACGGTACTTGCGGGCCATGTCAACGCCGATGTCAACGTGGCTGCCTTCCATCTCGTAGTCGAGGCCCTTGCCGATGTCGTGCAGCAGACCTGCGCGGCGTGCGGGCGCCGGATCGATACCAAGCTCGGAAGCCATGGCTCCGGCGATCATGGAAACCTCGAGGGAATGCTTCAGCACGTTCTGACCGTAACTGGTGCGGAAACGCAGCCGTCCCAGCAGCTTGATCAGCTCGGGGTGAAGTCCCATGACGTTGGCTTCGAGGGTAGCGTGTTCGCCTTCCTCTTTGATGGTGGCTTCGATCTCGCGGTTGGCCTTGTCCACCATTTCTTCAATGCGTGCGGGATGTATTCTTCCGTCCTGAATGAGTCGCTCCATGGCGATTCTTGCCACTTCGCGGCGGATGGGATTGAAGGAAGAAAGCGTAATGGCTTCGGGCGTGTCGTCGATGATGATGTCGACGCCGGTGACGGTTTCCAGCGTGCGGATATTGCGACCTTCGCGGCCGATGATTCTGCCCTTCATTTCGTCGTTGGGCAGAGCAACAACCGACACGGTGGATTCAGCGACATAATCCGACGCGCAGCGCTGAATGGCGAGGGAAATGATGTTCTGCGCCTTCTTTTCGGCTTCGTCCTTTGTCTGCTGCTCGTACTCCTTGATCTTGATGGCCTTTTCGTGAATCAGCTCTTCCTCAAGGCTCTTCATGAGCTGCTCTTTAGCCTGCTCGGCGGTGTAGCCGGAGAGCTTTTCCAGAATGTCCATCTGGCTGCGCTTGAGTTTTTCGGCTTCCTCGAACTTGTCGTCAGCCTGCTTCATGCGCGCGTTGTACTGCTCTAACTTTTTCTCTGCCTGCTCGATTTTCTTGTTGAGATGCTCCTCGCGCTGCTGAACCCGCTTTTCCTGCTTGTTGATCTCATTGCGGCGTTCGCGGATTTCCTTGTCGTTTTCCGATCTCAGGCGGTGGAGTTCTTCCTTGCCTTCGAGCACGATTTCCTTGCGCTTGGACTCGGCGTCCTTTTTAGCCTCGTCCACAATGCGCTCTGCTTCTTCCTCTGCTGAGGAAATGGCTGCCTCGGCGGTCTGCTTGCGGTTTGCGTAGCCCTTTTTGAAGCCGAAGAAGACAACCTCCTTAAATTAGTCAGGTCGGCGCAAATTCAATTGTTAGTAATTAAATGTCATTTTATAGAAATAGGAATAAAAAAATATTAAAAAAACAAATAATAAGCTGAGAGGGATTCAGCGTAAAAAAATTCAATTGCGCCGACTGCCGCACCGATTCCCTGAATACGCGGGGAAAAGAGTGCGGAAACCGTGATTTTGGTTAAATAACGGGAGAAATTGTCCGATTGTTCTGCCGAAATGCAGACTTCTCTCGAACATACCCTAATTATTGTATTACTTTTTTTAAATTATGTCAAGAAATATAAATGTAAATTTATTATTTTTGTGTGGTTTTGTGCAACACTCCAAAAATGTACAATAAAAACAGGAGCCTTTTACGAAAATCAAGGGCTCCTGTTTTCTGTGGAGGATAATGACGCGGTTATTTGATGTTCTGAAGAAATTCATGAAAGTTTAAGCCAGAAAGCGGGGCGGACGGAGCCGCTTCCGTGGTTGACGAAATAACCGTACAAGCCGATTTCTCCGTTATCAAGGACGCGCGCGGCGTGGATGCTGTTTTCGCCGGGTGAACGGAGCCACCACCATCCCGGTTTGTCCCCGTTCGGCAGTGAATAGCTGTTGCTTACATAACATCCTTGCTTTACGGCATATTCTGTGACGGCTGCCATTCTGTCATTTTCATCCAGGAAGTATTTATTGGCGTCATTGATAGTGAGCGCAAAAAGCTTATCCTGTGTAGCGTTACCGCCAATTGTGTGTTTTCTCGGGTTGTTCGGATTACTGTTATTGAAAGTGATAATCTGCGTCTGCTGGTCATTGCTGAAAGCTTTGTTGATGAAATCGCTGTTCATCCATTTTCGCAGCGTGCTTGTTTCCCACGTGACATCTGTCTTGGTCTCGTTGTACTTTACGCAGTCAATCAGCTTTTCCGTAATGAGCAGAGCCATTCCGTTCCTTACATCCAGAACACGCCAGGACAGCGGCCGCACTTCGCCGTTTGCACCCTGCGGGTACTGACCGAACTGAAGTATGTTTCCCACCTGGGCATACACCGGTGCCGCGGACGGTGAGGCGGTGCGTGGACGCTTCGGTTTTTGCGGTATGGTCTTGCGCGGTGATGGAGGCTTTATGCCAAGCTGTGCGGTAATCCTGCCGATCAGCTTGTCTCTTTCATCGGTAGTATAGGATTGCCGTTTATAAAGCACCGGCGGCAAAGCATTTGGTGACATTCCCTCCAGATAGGTGTAAATATCTCCTTTGGGTTTGAGTCCGCCATTGATTAAAGCGAGAAAGCTTGACCATTCGTCTTCAACCCATTTTGATTGTATATGCTCTGGTTTTGTTCCGACTACAATCATAATATCCGTTTCTTCGAGCATCTTGTTTATTTCTTTAATGAAATCGCCTTTAAACAGTTCCTCTTCGCTGAAAAATGCTTTGACTCCCGCTCTTTTCAGCGCGCTGTGCAAATCACGCGCTATTGCGTAATCCCTCGTCACGCCTTTTCCGTCCATGGTCGTATACTTGAATGAGATAAACACCCGGTATGCCATCATTTCATCTCCTGCAATTGCCTTTTTCTGACATTTTACCACAAAAAGTCGATGATTGCAAGTTGATTTTCGGGTCAATTTTTTGTTTCAGGTTGTTTTGGAGAAAATAAAAAAGGGCAGAACAATTTCTGCCCGGAAAGATTCGTAAGCATGAAGCATACGGATGGATGTCATTCAACCTCATATTGAGCCAGTTTACAGTTGGGCAGAACAAAACTGCCGAATTCCTCGTTTGTCATGTCCCGGAAGTAGGAGGCAATCATCTTGTTGGTCCAGCCGTGGCTGACCAGAAGAAGGGTTTTGCCCTGGTTATCGCGGATGATTTCATCCAGAAATCCGTACACTCTGTGCGCCGACTGCAAGATGGATTCTCCCTCGGGGAACCGTTCCGCGAAGGACTGACTTCTGCGCAGATATTCGGGGTCGTTGCGCTTGCGGCATTCCATAGTGCCGAAATCGGTTTCACGCAGCCTTGCGTCGGGAATGGGCTGCAATCCCAGCTTTTTTCCCACAATCTCAGCCGTCACAACGGCGCGGCAAAGATCGGAGCAGTAGATTTTTTCAATACCCTTGTCGGTCAGCGACTCCGCCAGAATATGCGCCTGTTCAATACCCTTTTCGGTAAGCGGAATATCCAGCCTCCCGCACAGGCAGAACTGCACGTTGAAATCGGTTTCCCCGTGGCGTGCGGAATAAATGATGGTTTTGCTCATGATTTTTTTAGTTTTCCTCCGTTTTTCCGTCATCCGGTATTTTATCATTCAGGGGAATTCCCAGCCTTGTCCTCGTTTTTTTCAGCCTTTTCCTCCGCGACACGCTCGTTCAGGTTTTCTCTCGCAACGGCGAGCATCAGTTTGATGCGGTTTTCCTGGTTGACCTTGGTGGCGCTCGGGTCGTAGTCAATGGGGGTGATGTTGGAATTGGGGAAGACCTTGCGGATCCTGCCGATCATGCCCTTGCCGTTGATGTGGTTGGGAAGGCAGCCGAAGGGCTGCGTGCAGACGATGTTTTCATATCCCGATTCGCACAGCTCCAGCATTTCGGCGGTCAGAAGCCAGCCTTCGCCCATTTTGCTGCCGTAGCCGATCACGCCGTTCACAAGCGTGCGGAGATGGGCGTAGGGGGACGGAACGGTGAAATTCGGGTGGTCCTTCAGGGCGTCCAGCATGGCTGTCTCCATTTTGGTGCAGAAGTTTTTGAGGAAGGAGACGAATTTGTATTTGATGGTGCTTCCCCCGTAGAGAACGATGTCGTCCAGTCGGTTGTCCAGCTTGAAGAGGGCAAAGCCCATGAGTCCGGGCACCATTACCTCGCAGTCCTGGGAAGCGAGGAATTCCTCGAGGCGGTTGTTGGCCAGAGGCGAATATTTGACATAGATTTCGCCCACAACGCCTACCTTCACCTTCGGCACACGGCTGACGGGAATGGCGTCGAATTCGTCGGCGATCTGTTTCAGATTGTTGCGGAAGTCCTCGCCCATCATGCCCTTGCCGTGGGAAAACTGCTCGAGCAGCCGCTCCACCCAGCTGTTGACAAGCGCTTCGGATTCGCCCTTGTTCAGCTCATAAGCCTTGACCTGGTTGTTGAGCAGCATGAGCATGTCGCCATAGACAATGCCCGATACAAACTGCATGATGAGCGAAGGCGTGATGGAAAATCCGGGGTTGCTTTCCAGCCCCGACATATTGACCGAGATGACCGGCACATTTTCATAACCCGCCGATTTCAGCGCCTTTCGCAGGAGATGTATGTAATTGGAGGCACGGCAGCCGCCGCCGGTCTGGGTGATCATCAGCGCCGTCTTGTTCACATCGTATTTGCCGCTGTTCAGCGCGTCGATCATCTGTCCGATAACCAGAAGCGCCGGATAGCAGGTGTCGTTGTGGACGTATTTCAGACCTTCCTCGACCACTCTGTGACTGCTGTTGGTCAGCACCTCGATGTCGTAGCCCGCTTTTTGCAGAACCCTTTCAAACAGCTTGAAATGTACAGGAAGCATGTTGGGCACCAGAATCTTGTATTCTTTGCGCATTTCCTTGGTAAAAAGCAGTCTGCCGTCTTTGGTATATTTTAATTCTGCCATTTAGCGTTTACCCTTTCTGTATTATTCCTCAATGGCTGCAAACAGGCTGCGCAGCCTGATTTTAACGGCTCCGAGGTTGGTGATTTCGTCGATCTTGATCTGGGTGTATATCTTGCCGCCGCTCTCTAAGATGGAACGCACCTCGTCGGTCGTGATGGCGTCGATGCCGCAGCCGAAGGAGACCAGCTGCACCAAATTCATGTCGGGCTGGGTCAGCACGTATTTGGCGGCGGAATAAAGGCGGGAGTGATAGGTCCACTGATTGAGCACCTTCACGGGGAATTTGTGGACTCTGTCGCTGACGACGTCTTCGGAAATAATCGCTGCGCCGCATCCGGAGATGATCCTGTCTATGCCGTGGTTGATTTCGGGGTCGATGTGATAGGGACGACCGGAAAGCACGATGATGTGCATTCCCTTGCTGCGGGCTTCTTCAATGATGGCCTCGCCGCGCTCGCGTATTTTGGCAAGATAGCGGTAATACTCCTCATAAGCGGCGCTGGCGGCGGCTTTGACCTCGTCGAGCGGGATAATATCGAAATATTTGGACATCACCTGCTGGAATTTCTTCGGGAAATCCTTGGGACGGTGTATGCCGAGATAGTCGTTGATGAGATCCACTTTTTCAATGTCGGGCATGTTGGCGTGGATGACCTCGGGATAATACGCCACGACAGGACAGTTGTAATGGTTGTCGCCCATCTTTTCGTCGAAGTTGTAGGAAAGACAGGGATAGAAGATGGTCTGCACGCCGTCGTTGATCAGGGTTTGCACATGTCCGTGCATCAGCTTGGCGGGGAAGCAGACGGTATCCGACGGAATGGTAGCCTGCCCCAAGAGGTACATTTTGCGGTTGGAAAGGGGAGAGGTGACCACTTCAAAGCCGAGTTTTGTGAAAAGCGTGTGCCAGAAGGGCAGCAGCTCGAACATGTTCAGCCCCATGGGAATGCCGATTTTTCCGCGTTCACCGGGAACGGGCGCGTATTCCTTGAGCAGCTTGAGTTTGTAATCGTAGATATTGAGAGAATCATCCGCCTTGCGGTGGGTGATGGGACGGTCGCAGCGGTTTCCGCTGATGAATTTGCGGCCGTTGTCGAATATATTGACCGTCAGGCGGCAGTTGTTGCTGCAAAGACCGCAGCGGGCGTCCTTGACCTGATGGAAGAAGTTGGCGAGCTGCTGCGCGTTGAGGATTTTGCTGCTGCCGGTGGAATGGCGGGAAGCGTACAGCGCCGCGCCGTATGCGCCCATGAGTCCTGCGATGGCGGGACGGACGACCTCAACGCCCATTTCCTGTTCAAAAGCCCTCAGAACGGCGTCGTTGAGGAAGGTGCCGCCCTGTACCACGATCTTTTTGCCTAATTCATCCGGGCTGGAAGCGCGGATGACCTTGTAGAGCGCGTTTTTGACGACGCTGATGGAAAGACCCGCCGAGATGTTTTCGATGGAGGCGCCGTCCTTCTGCGCCTGCTTGACGGAGGAATTCATAAAGACGGTGCAGCGGGAGCCTAAGTCAACCGGCTTGTCTGCAAAGAGTCCCAGCCGGGCAAATTCCGCAATCGGCTTGCCGAGAGCCTCGGCGAAGGTCTGCAGGAAGGAGCCGCAGCCGGAGGAACAGGCTTCGTTGAGGAAGATGCTGTCCACTTCGCCTTTCTTGCCGATTTTAAAGCACTTGATGTCCTGACCGCCGATGTCGATGACGAATTCCACGTCCGGCATGAATTTGCGTGCGGCGGTGAGGTGGGCGGTCGTTTCCACAATGCCGGAATCGAGGCTGAACGCGTTCTTGATCAGCTCCTCGCCGTAGCCTGTGGAGGTCGCGCCGACAATCCTGATCTTGGGGTATTTCCAGTAGAAATGCTCGAGGAATTCCTTGACCTGCGGCACGGGATTGCCCTTGTTGGAGCTGTATTTGTCGCGGAGAATCTTGCCGTCGGGCGTGATGACTACCATCTTGATGGTGGTGGAGCCGGAATCCACGCCGTAATAGGCTTCTCCCTCGTAGGTGTCGGGATCGATGCGTTCGATGGTGTTTTCGGAATGACGTTTGACGAAATCCTCGTATTCCTCTTTGCTGGCGAACAGCGGGTCGATGGAATTGTAATTGCCGACGGCTTTGAGATGGCTCAGTGTATCGATGGCTTGGTCGAGGTCAATCTCCGTGTCGGCACCGAGAGCCGCGCCGATCGCGACGTAATAAAGCGAATTTTCGGGGCATGTGCCCTCCAGCTTCAGTGTGTCGTCAAATGCCCTGCGCAGCTCGGAGAAGAATGTCAGCGGGCCGCCGAGATAGACCACGTTGCCCTTGATGGGTCTGCCCTGGGCCAATCCGGCGATGGTCTGGTTGACCACGGCGTAGAATATGCTGGACGAAACGTCGCTTGTACGCGCTCCCTGGTTGAGCAGCGGCTGGATGTCGGTCTTGGCGAACACGCCGCAGCGGGAGGCTATGGTATACCTGCGCTCCGCGGTTTTGGCGGCTTCGTTCATCTCGGTGGGGGAGATGTTGAGCAGCGTCGCCATCTGGTCGATGAACGCGCCGGTGCCGCCGGCGCAGGAGCCGTTCATGCGGAATTCCATGCCGCCGGTGACAAAGAGAATCTTCGCGTCCTCGCCGCCGAGTTCAATGGCCACGTCGGTGTCGGGAAGCAGGTTTTTCAGGGCGATACGTGAGGCAAAAACCTCCTGCACAAGCGGTATGCCGCAGGCTTCGGAAATGCCCATGCCCGCGGAGCCGGAAATGGAAAGCAGCGCGCTGGTCGCGCCTGTCAATTCGCGCACGGTTTTCAGCACGCCGAGCGTCTTTTCGGTGATCTGAGAGAGATGCCGTTCGTAGGATTTATGTATGATGTTGCTGCTGTCGTCCAGCACAACGTACTTGATGGTCGTTGAACCGACGTCTATTCCTATTCTCAAGATTCATTCTCCATTCTTGGATATAGTGTTGAAAATATATCCGATTATCTGCCGATTTTATATTATACGAAGTAGATAATAGCACATTTCAAACATAAAGTAAAGTCAAAAATCCAGGAAAAATCATCCTCTTCCGAAAATTCTGCGCTTGCTATAAATATTTCGGCAGAGAATGTTTTCTGTCTATTGATTATGTCGATAGTATTTGGTATAATTATCATGCATGTTTGTAAATTCAGTATTAACTCAATTTTAGAAAAAGAGGTTTTTTCAAATGGAAATAGAGCGACAGTTTCTTATCACAGAATTCCCCGCGCTGCCGGAGATTTACCGTGCGCAGGTGTGGCAGGGCTATCTTTCGACGGCTCCGGTGGTGCGCATACGCAGATTTTCACCGCCCGACGGATGCGACCGCTACGAGCTTACCGTCAAGGGAAAGGGCACATTGGTGCGCGCCGAGGTCAATATTCCCATAGACGCCGCGCAGTACGAAGAAATGTCCGGCATTCTCAAAAAGGAGCCTATCCACAAGGATTACCGCGTCTATGAGCTTCCGGACGGTCTTCGTCTGGAATGCAGCGCGGTGGATCCCGGCACCGACCACGGGTTCATGTACGCCGAAGTGGAATTCGACTCCGTGGAAGCTGCCAAAGCCTTTGTCCCGCCGGCCTTCCTCGGCAGGGAAATGACGGAAGTGCGCGATTTCAGCATGAGCAATTACTGGATCAAGGGAAAGCTATGAGCGCTCACATTCGTTCGCTAAGATAATAGAGAATAGATAATAAAGAATAAATAATAGAAAATGAGCGCCGTTGGCGCTGATTCTGTTGTTCAGAGGGGGTAGTGTGTGTGGATGATTTGTCCGGTGGGGTTTCCGTCGGAAAGGGAAACAGACTGCTGCGGGTGTCGTGGGTTGTTTTTGGTGTTCTGCTGGGGCTGTTTGTGCTGAGCCTTGGAATTGTGATCCCGAGGCAGCGGGAGTTCGTTGTGGAACTGGGAAGCAAAGTGTCTGAGTCACCTGCGGATTATCTTTTCGGGTACGGTTTTATAGTGGACAGAGCCGCCGTCGATGCGGACGGCGTGAACACGGGAAAAGCCGGGGATTACACGGCGACTGCCCGTCTGCTTTTTTACGACTACACACTTCACATTTGCGTAAGGGACACCACTCCGCCCGAGATCATTCCCTTTGCGGATGAATTGTACATAGCGACAGGCCGGGAATACGTCCCTGCCGATTTCGCGGAGAAAATCACCGACCTTTCGGGCGATGTAACCTGCCGCATCAAGTTTGAAAACAGCGTGTGCGAACAAATCTCCTTTCCGTCAGCGGGAAGTTTCGAACTCTATCTCGAGGCGGAGGACGCATCGGGGAACATCGGGCGGCGGGAAATCTTCTTCACCGTGGACGATCCGCCTGTGATCATCGGCGCGTTTGACAGACATCTTCCTCTCGGCACGGATTTTGACCTCACCAGGGCAGCCGCGGTGGATACCGGGGACGGGAACATCACCGACAGATTGAAGGTTGACCGCGGCGGTTTTGACCCGCGCAGAGAAGGGGATTACACCGTCACCTACACCGTCTCCGACAGCCACGGACTGGAGACCCGGAAGTCGGTCACCCTTTCCGTCTGCAACAGGCGGAAGCTCATGCTGTTCAGGGACGATATTTCGCTCACCTCCGACGAATTGCGTCTGCTGTGCGACACGGGATATTTTTCATATAAGCCGCTGGACACGCCGGATTACGACAGGGCGGTGAATCTGATCGAGCCTGCGCTTGTCAACTTCAAGCAGGTGAGAAGCAACGGCTACGCGTCGGGCAGCGGGTGTATTTACAGGATAACGCCGGAATACATCTATCTTCTGTCGGTACAGCATGTCATGAAGGAAGTGCACCGCAACTGCAACGTACTGTTTTTTGACGGCACTGTCGTGCGGAAAAACATCGATTATGTGTCGCCCCTGAAAAGCAACGAGCTTTCCATGTGCAAAATACCCACTTCCGACATATCGACGGACACACTGATGTTGCTCCGACAGATTTATGTTGACAAAGAAATCTACGGCAGGCTTTCGAAGGGAGACGAGGTGATTGCTTATGCAAAGCACTGGTCCGGGACCGACAAGGATTATATCCGAAGGATGAAGCTCAGGAATGTCTCGGCTTCGGTCGCCGAGTTCGGTTTCTACCATTCCCTGCTGGAAACGACCGAGGGCGTGGAGAACGGCATGAGCGGAACGGCTGTGACCGATCTCAGGGGAAATCTGGTAGGGCTTGTCAGCGCCTACGGAACAGCCACCGATGACGAAAAAGCGGTCAGCTCCTATCACAGCAGGATTGACGTGCTGGACAAAGTGGAAGCTGCGCTTGAAGCAAAGAAATACGACAACGCGGCATAACAATTCAGCTCCCGCCGGAGAAAATTCCGACAGGAGCTTCTTTGCACGTTTTCTGCAACGGAGAATAGTATACTAACAGGTGAGAGTGCGATCACAATCGCTTCGCCATTCATCCGAAAGGAGTCCTGTCAGTATGAACAATTCAATTGAAAGTCAGCGTCACAACGGCGTATCGCCCTTTGTGCCGGAATATGAGGATTACATCAGCCTCTATCCCGGCAGAGGCACGCTCAAGGTACAGATCAGCGCGGCGTATGAGGCTTTTCCTGTCAACGGGGTGGAGGTGGACGTCGCGGTGATCCACAACGGCGTGCGCTACCTGCTTTATAGCGATACCACCAATTCATCGGGAATTGTGGACAATATGGTGCTTCCCACACGTCCGGTTGATACGGTTCTTGCGCCGAAAACCTCGGATGCCAATGAAGCGCAGTATCTCGTTTCGCTTTTCCACCCGTCCTTCAAATCCATCATAGACAAGGTGGTCACGGTCTACGACCGGATCGAGACGATACTGCCGCTTTCGCTTACGCCGGTCAATCATATGACGGAGGGAAATTAAATGCCGACATTGCCTATCATTCCGCAGACTGTCACGGTACATCTCGGCGCTCCGAATGAGCAGGCGGAAAATGTGACGGTCAGCTTTACCGAGTACATCAAGAACGTCGCCTCCAATGAAATCTATCCCAACTGGCCCGAGGCGGCGCTGCGAGCCAATATTCTCGCGCAGATCACCTTTGCGCTCAACCGCATTTACACCGAATATTATCCCAGCCGCGGTTATGACTTCGACATCACCAACAACACGCTCTACGATCAGGCATTCCGCCCCGACGGAGAGATATTCGGCAATATCAGCGAGATTGTGGACGAAATATTCAACAACTACATTGTGCGCAACGGCAGCATTGTTCCGCTGTACGCACAGTTCTGCGACGGCGTGTATGTGCAGTGCAGCGGTCTGTCGCAGTGGGGAAGCGTCCGTCTTGCCGAACAGGGCATGAACGCCTTCCAGATATTGCAGTATTATTTCGGCGACAACATCCGTCTGGTGCTTGACGCGGCGGTGGGGGACAATACGCCTTCCTATCCGGGCGTACCGCTGCGGCGCGGTTCCTTCGGCGACGACGTGCTGATCATCAAGCGGGAACTCAACCGCATTGCCCTTAATTATCCGGCACTGCCGCGCATCAGCAGTCTGACGGGCGTCTATGACTTCGAAACCGAACGGACGGTCACCGCGTTCCAGGAGATATTCAACCTTGAACCCGACGGCGTGGTCGGCAAGGCGACATGGTACAAGATCAAGCAGATATTTGCCGCCGTCAAGCGGCTTTCCGACATTACCGGCGAGGGTCTGGAGATTTCCGAGGTGGAGAGAAGATACACCCGTTCGCTCAGACTCGGCGACAGCGGCGTGGATGTGGAAGCGCTGCAATATTACCTTGCCTTTTTGGGCTATTTCTTCCCGGAGCTGCCGCCCATTCCCATTACCGGCTACTTCGGCGAAATGACACGCGACGCGGTGTTCACCTTCCAGAAGCTCTACGGACTGACAGTGGACGGCATCGTGGGAAGGCAGACCTTCGGCGAGGTGGAACGCGCCTACAAAGCCGCCGTCAGCGAACTGCCGGCGAATTATCAGAGCGCGATCGGCGAACCCTACCCCGGAAGATTCCTCGTGTTCGGGGACACCGGCGAGAGCGTCACCATCATCCAGCGTTATCTGGACATCATTTCCCGCACAGACCCGCAGATTCCGCAGGTCAATGTGACCGGCACCTTCGACGAAGCCACACGCAACGCGGTCTTTGCCATCCAGCGTCAGCTCGGCATCGAGCAGAACGGAGCCATCGGCCCCGTTGAATGGAGCCGCATCATCACACGGGGCAATAACCTGTAAGCGCTCGCATTCGCTCGCTAAGATAATGGATAATAAAGAATAGATAATAAATAATAGAAAATGAGCGCTGCGCGCTTGAAAAAATATATTTCAAAGCGTGTAGCGCTTTCCTTCTATCTATTCGTTATTATCTCTTATCTATTCTCTATTATCTTAGCGAGCTTGCGAGCGCTCATGAGCGCCTCATGCCGGGTCGACATGTACCATGCAGTGCTTTACGCCGGGGAAGGAATTCTCCACGCTGTCGTGCACCGCTTCGGCGATGGCGTCCGCCTGTGCCAGCGGGAGCTGTCCGTCCACCGTGATCACCGCGTCGACATACATCTTTGCACCGAACATACGGGTTTTCAGCTCGGCAAGGGATTCCACGCCGTCCTGGGCGAGGATAATCTCGCGTATGGAGTTTTCGGTGGATTCGTCGCACGCCTTGTCGGTCATCTTTCCGATCGCGTCGCTGAATATTTCAACAGAGGCTTTGATGATGAAGATGCATATCACAAGGCTGGCGATCGGTTCGCAGATGGCAAAGCCCATGCGGGCGCCGACAATGCCGATCATTGCGCCCACGGAAGAGAGCGCGTCGCTCCTGTGATGCCACGCGTCGGCTTTGAGGGCAGGTGAATCTATCTTTTTGGCGTAAATGATGGTCAGCCAGTAGAGTCCCTCCTTGGCGGCGATGGAGACAATCGCGGCTATCAACGCGGCAATGCCGGGCATTTGAGCGGTGAGGTATTCTTTGGAAATCACCAGCTCGAAGGAGGATTTTGCGATTCCCAGACCGGTGATGAAAAGAATCATCGCTAAAATAATTCCCGCGACACATTCCAGACGTTCATGACCGTAGGGGTGATCCTTGTCGGCGTCCTTGGCGGACAGGCGGAAGCCGATGATGACAATGACCGTGCTGAAAACATCCGAAGCGGAATGCACCGCGTCGGAAACCATCGCGCCGGAATGTGCCAGAATACCTGCCGCCAGCTTCCCCGCCGAAAGAATGAGATTGACCGCTATGCTGATCGCCGAAACTCTTTCTACTATCTGTTTTCTGTCCATATAATTCCCTCCGTGCTGAACTGATAAAAAATGCCTGCGGAACACTTTTGTCTGTCCCGCAGGCTGATTTTTAATCCAAAAAAACAACTGCTGCCCGCTTACGCAAGCCCGGCGTGACTGCTTCCGGCAGCCGCCTGTTCAGTAAAATAATATTCTATTATCAACAGAGATATGCCGGAAAAACTGTCGTCCCACCAAGTTAGGCATAATTAACAGTTTTCCTTTGTTCTGTTAATAATAATATATCATATTGATCGCCAAATGTCAATCATTTGTCTCGTTTTCCACAGAATCATCAAATTGCCCTTCGGATTCCTCGAATTTATAGCTCACCAGACCGCAGTTGTACCAGAGCAGCTTCTGAATGATGCGCTCGGCGTACCAGTTCACGTCGGTGAGGGAATCCTCGTCGTCCTCCGTGAGGGTTCTCCGGTTTATATTGGGAATGATGATGATCTCGCTTGTGTCAGACGCCAGAAGGGTGATGCCGTATTCGGTGTCGCGGTAATACATGACCAGTCCGACGGTTTCCTCCTGTTGGAGCTTGCGGTCAAAAACGGAAAAAAGCACGCTCTCGGTGCTATCGTCCATCTGCCAGTCAAAGCTGTCACTGTCGCCGACAGGGAGATATTCTGCGTGCCGGTCACCGTCATAATACGACCAGCCGAGGCTGTTCAGCAGCTTGATAAAGTCTGTCACGCTTCCGGAAAATTCCGAACAATTCAGTTCAAAGCTCGCGTCTCTGCCCATGATGCACCTCGGTCAATCGTGAAGAGTATGTGCCTTGAAAAGCATGTCTTGCCTTTTTTTCTCCGCTGTACCACTGTATGCCATGTCAAGCAGCATCAGATTCAGCGGGAACCAGTATTCAAAATAAACCAGAATGTTGTCGGTAATGTAAATAATGAAGGTATAAACAATGGCTGCAAGAGCGAAAATCATACCGTTGTTATCGTCGTCCGCGTCGTTCGTGAGTCTGAAAAAAGACCAGAAATACGAAAGAATCCATACGCCGAACCCTGTGAAACCAAGCTCGAGGAATCCTGTGTAAAAGTCGGAATGAAGGTTAGTGAACCAGTAATCGTCCCGCATCCAGACCCTCATTTCATCCAGCTTTGACGTGGCGAATCCCAGACCGTTGCCGGTAAAGAAGGGACTGAAATCCCCCATCGGGCGGATGGCTTTCCAGATGGTTTGCCTGCCTGTCGGGTCGAAGCCGATCAGTTCAAACAGCTCAACCAGCTTGCCTGTCTGGGTCATTCCGGCAATGGCGTATGCCATTACAACGCCGATAACACAGCAGGTGATCCAGAGATGCTTCTTTTTCAGTTTGCAGTATTTTGTGAGAACGACCGCCAGAATGACAAAGCATAACACCGCCGCCATTCCGAGCAGGGCGATTCTTTTTTGTGTGAAAACGCACATGACCGCTGCAAAGACACAGAAGGGCCAGTCTTTTTTTATGATGAAATAGATGAAAAAGATGCCGAACGGAAACGAACGGGTTGATTCCGCAATATTGAACTGGTAATAGAAGAGGATGTTGTACAGCACATAGCTGAGAAAGACCGTCCGGCATATGTCAAGGCCTTCCACTAAGCCCTTTTCATAAAGAATAATGGCAAAAACGGCGGGGAAAACCATCAGAATGGCGTTCTTGGTGCTGAAAAAATCAAAAAAACCCGATGCGGCATTGCTTACCAGTCCCATGGTGATATAAACCAGAGGCGGGATAAGTATGCAGGCGCTTCGGAGTCTTATTTTTTTATTGCCAAGAAAAATAAGCGGAACCAAAAAAAGCGAATAGACAACGTACTTATTCATACCGGCCTGGCGCATCATTCCGACAAATTGAGTAAACAAAAGCAGATAGAATAGCTGTACTATATAATATTTCGATTTGAGCATCCTTTGATCACCTGTATCATCCTGAGAAATATCCGGCGGTTCAGCAGCTTACGTTGAGGATCTGCGCCTTGCCGTGCAGCTTCATGGGTATGCTCTCCGCCGGGATAAAAATGCAGTCGCCCTTGAAGAAGGGGAGCGTGACGCCGTCGCCGAAGAGCACACCGCAGCCGTCCACGCACAGCAGCGCATGAAAGCTGTTGCTTCCCGTCTGAAAAGCCGTGAGCGACCGGTGTATCTCGGTATTGAGCAGAAGTCTTTCCACCTGAAAATACTTGCAGCTGATCAGCAGCTCGCTTGCCGCTCCGTGTCTGTATTTGAGCACGCGCATTGGCTGTCGCGGTTTATCCGACGATCTGAGATTGATGACGTTCATCGCTTCGTCGATATGCAGAGGTCTTTTTTGACCGCTGCTGTCCACACGTCCGTAATCGTAAAGCCGGTAGGTGACGTCGCTGTTCTCCTGTATCTCGGCTATCAGCGCGCCTGCTCCTATCGCGTGAACCGTTCCCGCTTCGATATAAAAGAGATCGTTTTTATGCACAGGAACACAGTTGAGATAATTGCCTATCGTTTCATCATCAAGTGCGTCTCTGACACGCTGTTCGGTCATGTCCTGATTGAAGCCGTAAACAAGACTGGCGCCTCTTTTGGCGTCGAGCACATACCACAGTTCCGTCTTGCCGAGGGAATTTTCATGTTTCAGCGCGTATTCGTCGTCGGGGTGCACCTGTACCGACAGATCTTTGCTTGCGTCGATGAGCTTGATGAGGATGGGCAGTTCCAATCTGCCGTGGGTGATTTCAAGCGGATGGCTTCCGAGGTATTCGGGGTGCAGATCCAGCAGATCGCCGAGCAGCATTCCACGGAATTCGCCGCTGGCGACAATGCTCTGACCGCAGGGGTGCGTGCTGCATTCCCATGTTTCCGCGAGCGGCTCCATATCGATGTTTTTTCCGAAATCGTCATTTAAACGGCTTCCGCCCCAAAGGTAATCCTTTGCGGCGGGTGTGAGCATAAATGGAAAATTCATAGGCTGTTGTTCCTTTGATGAAGTACGGTGAACCGGCTATTATTTGTAGGGGAATTCATACTTCTTCTTATCCGACACATTGATATCCTTGCCGAGCTGAACCTCTATCATCTGCAGTCCCTTGCTGCCCGCTATGACCGTATGCTTGCAGCCCGCTGCCATGGTCACGACGTCGCCCGGTTTGACCGGCTGTTCCATCCCGTCGACAATGGTTCGTCCCGAACCGGAAATAACCGTCCAGATTTCGTCGCGTCTCTCGTGGCTGTGGTAATTCATTTTGTGTCCCGGGTTGAGGGTGACCTTGACGGTCATGCTCTGCTCTTCCACATCGAGCACCCGGTAGCGTCCCCACGATTTTTCGGCGAACATGATGCGCTGCTTGATATCGTCAACGTAGGGCTTGATGTAGCTGCTCTGCTCCATGTCCGACACAAGGATGCCCTCGGGCGAGGCGGAGACGACGATGTCCCTGCAGCCCATCACCAGCAGCGGAACGCCCATTTCATTGATGACGTGGACATTCTCGCACTTGTCGTTCATCCGGACGTCGCCGACAGCGTTTTCCTCCATCGCCTCGGTCAGGGTGTTCCATGTGCCGAGATCCTTCCATTCGCCGTGATAGCGCACAATGCTGAGATGGCTTTCGTTTTCCACGACCGCGTAGTCAAAGCTGATTTTCTTCAGCTTGTCGTAATTGGCGTAGAGTTCATAGTAGCTGTCCGTTCCGATCAGTTCCCGGCTCTTTCCCAGCACATAGGAGAGCTTGTAGGCGAATACGCCGCCGTTCCAGAGACAGCCCTCTTCGATATATTTTTTTGCCGTCTGCGCGTCGGGCTTTTCCTTGAATTTGATGATTGAATTCCCGTTTTCATCCTCGCGGGCTAAGATATAGCCGTATTTTTCGCTGGGATAAGTGGGCGTGATGCCCATCAGGACCAGCCCGTCCTTCTTTTCGGCTTTGAGGCACATTTCCTGAAGACATGTAAAATAGCTGTTTTCCACATAGGGGTCGACGGGACAGACCACCACCGCCTCATTTTCGGGAACCTTGAGAATATCGTGGAGATAGGCGGTTGCAAGGGCTATCGCAGGGAAGGTGTCCCGGCGGTAGGGTTCCACCGAAATGGTGACGTTGGTGCCGAGCTGGCTGTGAATGGACGAAACCTGCGACTTGGAAGTGGCGATCGTCACGGTCGCATCGGGATCCACGGTCCTGATCTGGCGGTAGACCCGCTGCACCATGGATTCGTATTCGCTGTTTTCATCCTTGCCCAGAGGAGCGCTGTCCTCCGGTCTTTTGAATATTTTGATGAATTGCTTTGAGCGGGTGTCGTTGGAAAGCGGCCAGAGGCGTTTGCCCGAACCTCCCGAAAGTAATATAATGTGCATAGAGAAAAATCACCTTTCCGCTCGCATGGGATTGTTCAGAAAATCCTCATAGGACAGCCGGATGCCGTCCTCCAACTCGGTCTTGTATGTCCACCCGAGCTGCTTTGCCTTGCTGACGTCAAGCAGCTTGCGTGGGGTGCCGTTGGGCTTGCTCGTATCCCATTCAATGCGTCCGGTATATCCCACTACCTTTGCGACCAGCCCGGTCAGTTCCCTGATGGTCAGCTCTTTGCCTGTGCCGGCGTTGACCGTCTCGTTGCCGCTGTAATGATTCATCAGGAAGACGCAGAGATTGGCCAGGTCGTCCACATAGAGGAATTCGCGCAGTGCGCTGCCGTCTCCCCAGCATGTCACCGATGCTGCGCCGGATACCTTCGCCTCGTGGAAGCGGCGGATCAGCGCGGGAAGTACGTGGGAATGGGTGGGATGGTAATTGTCGTTGGGTCCGTAGAGATTGGTGGGCATGACGCTGATGTAATCGGTGCCGTACTGCGTGTTGAGATATTCGCAGTATTTCAGACCGCTGATCTTGGCAAGGGCGTAGGCCTCGTTGGTTTCTTCCAGAGCGCTTGTGAGCAGACAGCTCTCCTTCATCGGC
Source organism: uncultured Eubacteriales bacterium (assembly GCA_900317765.1). GTDB lineage: Bacteria > Bacillota > Clostridia > Oscillospirales > Acutalibacteraceae > RUG762. The sequence goes on from ONID01000032.1 coordinate 18,611, forward strand.
TGCGGCGCCATGCGGGGGTAGATGCAGGACGAGCCTAAGAATTCCAGCTTTTTGCAGCCGTTCTGCCATGCGCTGTGGATGACGTTCATCTCGAGGATCATGTTGTCGTACATGAAGTCGGCTTTTGCGGTGGCGTTGCCCATGATGCCGCCCACCTTGGCGGCGGCGAGAAAGACAAATTCCGGCTTTTCCTGCGCGAAGAACTGCTCCACGTCGTCCTGCCGTGTGAGGTCAAGCTCGCTGTGGGTGCGGGTGACGATATTGGTGTAGCCCTGCCGCTGCAGTTCTCGGACGATTGCGGAGCCGACCATTCCGCGGTGTCCGGCGACATATATTTTTGCGTTTTTTTCCATCATGATTGTCAGTGTGCCTCCTTCATGGCCTTTTCACGCTTTGCAAGCTCCCTGTCGTGCTTTGCCATGATTTCCACAAGCTGCTCATAGCTTGTGCTCTGAGGATTCCAGCCGAGAACGGTTCTGGCTTTGGTGGGATCGCCTAAGAGGTTGTCCACGTCGGTGGGGCGGAACCAGGCGGGATTGACGCACACGAGCATTTTTCCTGTCTGCGCGTCGTAGCCCTTTTCGTCAAGTCCGCTGCCTTCCCAGCGCAAAGTGATGCCGTTGGCGGCGAACGCCTTTTCTGTGAAGTCGCGCACGGTGTGCTGAACGCCTGTGGCGATGACGAAGTCGTCGGGGTTCTCCTGCTGCATGATGAGCCACATGCATTCGACGTAGTCCTTGGCGTATCCCCAGTCACGCAGGGAGTCCATGTTGCCGAGTTCAAGGTGATCCTGCAGCCCCTCGGCGATGCGTCCGGCTGCAAGCGTGATCTTGCGGGTGACGAAGTTCTCGCCGCGCCGCTCGGATTCGTGATTGAAGAGTATTCCGTTGACGGCGAACATGCCGTACGCCTCGCGGTATTCCTTGATCATCCAGAAGCCGTACTGTTTGGCGATCGCGTAGGGACTGTACGGATGGAAGGGCGTTGTCTCCTTCTGCGGGATTTCCTCGACTTTGCCGAACAGCTCCGAGGTGGATGCCTGGTAGATCCGGCAGGTCTTTTCCATGCCGAGCATTCTGACCGCTTCCAGTATGCGCAGCACGCCGATGGCGTCCACGTCGCCGGAATACTCCGGCACGTCGAAGCTCACCTGCACATGGCTCTGGGCGGCAAGGTTGTATATCTCGTCAGGCTTTGTTTCTCTGATGATTCTGATCAGGGAGGTGGAATCGGTCAGGTCGCCGTCGTGCAGCTTTATTCTGCCGAGGAGGTGTTCTATTCGTCCGGTGTTGGCTATGGATGCACGGCGGGTGATGCCGTGTACCTCATAGCCCTTTTCAAGCAGAAATTCCGCAAGATAAGAGCCGTCCTGTCCTGTAATGCCTGTAATCAGCGCGGTTTTGTTCATTC
>ONID01000069.1 GCA_900317765.1 uncultured Eubacteriales bacterium
ATAGGTGACAGAAACTTTGAGATACCGTCGCTGACGCTTCAGCCTATGGTGGAGAACGCCATTCGCCACGGTGTGCGCGGCTGTGAGAAAGGAATCGTCAGGGTTGTGACTCGCATAAAAGACGGTTATCACGAAATTATCATACAGGATAACGGATGCGGCTTTGACCCGGAAAAAATAAAAAAAGACGAAGCGCCTCATATCGGCATCCGCAACGTCCGGGAACGGCTCCAAAGTATGTGCGGCGGTACGTTGACAATTGACAGCATCATCGGCGAGGGTACAACGGTCACGCTCGCCATTCCGACTGAGAACATAGAGAATAATCAAAAGCATCATCAATAGATCAAAATCGCTTTGGTTCCTATAAAATGTACAAAGCGGTTTTTGTCTTAAAACCTTATAATCATACTTATAAAAGATAATAGTTACAAAACTGTAATAATAAAAACACGATTGTAATCGAAAAATAGCCATTTATATTGGACATTTATTGGACAAGCCTGTGTAAACTATAAGAAAAACGGGACGGGTTCGCATCGTCAAATGACCGCCGTATGAAAGGAAGTGATCACAATGTGGTGCAGTGAAAACAGAAGACCGGATTTAAGACCGCCATAAACCATCCTGCGCAAACCAACAAAAGTGATATGAAATCTTTTATTTAAGAACAAGGAGAATGAACATAATGAAAAAAATGAACAAAATACTCGCAATGATGATCGCTCTTGGTATGGCTGTTTCTTTAATGGCAAGCTGCGGTGAAGACAATAAGCAGACCTCCGGTCAGGAAGGCGCGGATACATCCGCCACGGAACAGCTCACAGAGGACACGCTGGGAGAAATCTTGAATGATGCGTCCGAAATCGGCGAAGGCACCGCAGGCTCATCCCTGAAAAAGGCAGCGCTTGCCGCCAGAATCGCGTCCTACGCGGCAGCAATTGGTTTCACCGACGATCAGGTTGAAGATCTTAAATCCGAAATGCAGGCAAAATTCGACGCATTCGATAAGGAAAAACAGGCGAACATCGACAACGCTTTTATGGAAGCCTTCGGGCTGTTAGACAAAGCCATCGTGGACGGCGACTACGACAGCGTGAAGGGGCAGTTTGAGGATGCAGGCGCTGCGGAAGGGCTTGATGTTGTTCTGAAGGCTCCGGGTCTTAAAGAAAGTTATAATGTATTCAAATCCGCCTACCTTACCATGGGCAATTCCGATGATTAATCCTCCTGCGGAATCCTGCTCATCATGAATGGATAAACCCGTTTGTGTCTGGATGAAAGGAAGATAAGAATGTACACAAAACACCAAAGAAAGATTATGAGCGTTGTGCTTGTCATTGCTTTTCTCTGCATGACTGCGGCAGCGTGCGGTAAGACAGACAAGCGCGACGCCAATGTCTCCGATTCAGACGATACTGCAACAAAGAAGGTTGTTTTTTCCTCCGACACGCGGATTGCTTATCTGGGTCCCGCCGGAACGTATACCGAAGAAGCGACACAGTTCTTCTTTGCTAATACGGGCGTTATGAAGCCGGAACAAACCGTTGACCTTGTCATCGAAGCACTAACAGAGGGAACGGCGGATTATGCTGTGATTCCCCAGGAAAATACGGTAGGCGGAGCGGTGACAAACTATGTAGACGCGCTTCTGAATCAGACCGACGTTTGTGTGGTGGGCGAAGTAATCCTGCCCATCAGCCAGACCCTGATGGGCATACACGGCGCGAGCCTTTCTGACATCAAAATCATCTGTTCGCACGCACAAGGTATCGCGCAGAGCGAGCAGTGGCGAAAACAAAATCTGCCGGATGCGGAAGTAAAAGAAATGTCCAGTACTGCGGCAGCAGCCGAATATGTCGCACAGCAGAAGGATAAGACAGTTGCCGCAGTTGCGGCTCCCGGCGCCGCTTCGCTTTACGGACTGGAGGTTCTGGCGCGTGACGTGCAGATTACCGACGCCAACAAAACACGTTTCTATGTCCTCTCCCGCTCTGATTCGTTTGTCAGCGGCTCCCGCGCCGTGTTTGCGGCGGTGTGCGACGCCGACCGTATCGACGATATCATTGTTGATATTCACAATTCAGGATTGGAGCTTGTCACTATTCACGACCGACCGGAGGGAAGCAAGCTCGGCCGTTATCGCTACATCATCGAGGTAATGGCGAAAAACGACATTTCCGACAAGCAGATCGCCAAAATAGAGATAGCTCAAGAGGTTCGGTGTCTTGGGAGATTTGACACTGTGGAAAAAAACAACGAAGGAGCAAATTAGTATGAAAAAAAACGTGTATCGCCTGATGAAATTCATGCTTGCGCTTAGTATGGCACTTGTATGTGTGTCATGCGGAAAAGACAAGAACACAATTTCCCCGAGCGATACCCGCACCAGCAGGAACATCATTGAGGAACTGGCTGTGTATTACGGCACTTACGGCAACGAAGCCGATAAGAACATCGAATCGCTTCTTCAAGAGCTTGATAAAAGCGACCCTGTCGCCGGTGAAAAATGGAGAAGCATTATCGGCTTGTGGAAGTCTGTGAACAGCGACCTTTCCCTGCATTACGATGTACTTCCCGACGGTCTGCCGGACACAGATGAACTGTGCATAGTGGTGCTGGGATTCCAGCTCAATCCCGACGGAACCATGCGTGAGGAACTCATCGAGCGTCTCAAGGTTGTGAAAGCCAGCGCCGAAAAATACCCTCATTCGCTGATCGTCTGCACCGGCGGCGGCACCGCCTCGGAAAATGAATCCGCCACGGAGGCGGGCAAAATGGCGGAATGGCTTATCGCCGAAGGGATTGCGGAAGATCGCGTTATCGTAGAGGACAAGTCAGTTACCACCGCGCAGAACGCCATGTTTACCTTTGACATCCTGAAGGAAAAATATCCCCAGGTCACACAGCTTGCCATCGTGTCGAGCGATTATCATATTGCCACAGGCGTGCTGCTCTTTGGCGCGGAATCCACGCTGCGTGCTGACCGGGCAGGAAATGAAAAGGTGAAGGTTGTTTCCAACGCGGCTTATAAAGCGCCGTCAGGCACACTTTCCTCTATGTTCCAGGCGGGAGCGCTGATAGAGCTTTCGGGCGATAAGGAAACCGCTTTTGAAATCTACTACGAGGAATACGATATTCATGAGCTGCCTCCCCTCGACAAGTAATATAATTTTACAGGAGTGATATCGTGAAGAAAAGCATTTTTTTAAAAAGACTGCTAAGTGTTTCGCTGGCGGCAATCGTATCGCTGCATTTACTGACTTCATGCGGCAATGGCGAGAAAAACACACAAGACGAAACAAGCGGCTACACCATCGACAATATCCGCGAGTATGTCGTGGGCGTTGACGAAAAGGTGGAGCTTGAGGACGGCAGCAAAAGAGCCATTATCAACTTCGACAATGCCGCCACTACGCCCGCTCTTCAACCTGTTTCGGACGAGGTGGAGGCGCAGATGAAGATGTACGGCTCCATCGGCAGAGGTTTCTCTAAAAAATCCGATTATTCCACCGATCTTTACAACAACACCCGAAGCAAGGTTCTCCAATTCGTCGGCGCGGATGAGGAAAATTACACCTGCTTCTATGTCAACAACACCACCGACGGTCTGAACAAGCTGGCTTCGGCGCTGATTACCGATGAAAAGGACGTGGTGCTGTGCACCCGCATGGAGCATCACGCCAACGATCTTTCATGGAGAGAGCGCTGCAAGGTCATCTATGCCGAGATAGATAAACAGGGCAGGGTGGATTACAAGAGCCTTGAAAAAATGCTCAAGAAGAACAAGGTCAAATATGTGGCCGTCACAGCCGCTTCCAACGTGACCGGATATGTCACCGACGCGCACCGTGTGGCAAAGCTCGCTCACAAATACGGGGCGAAAATCATCGTGGACGGCGCACAGATCGTGGCACACCGCAAATTCTCCATGATCGGCAAAACGCCGGAGGAAAACATCGACTTCTTTGTATTCTCCGCCCACAAGATGTATTCTCCCTACGGCGGCGGCGCGGTGGTCGGTCTGACCTCAGTGCTAAATAAGCATATGCCGGAATTCTACGGCGGCGGCATTGTCACCATCGTGACGGATCAAGAACAGAATTACAAGAACGCGCCTGCCAGCTATGAAGCAGGTTCTCCGAATTACCCCGGTGTGGTCGGATTGGGAAAAGCCATCGACATATTGCAGGAGGTCGGCTTTGACGCGATCAGCGAGCATGAGCAGAAGCTGAACAGAAAGCTCATTGACGGCATACTGAAAATGGACAATGCGGTTGTCTATGGCGATACGGAGGATATCAGCGATAGAGTGGGCGTGGTAACTTTCAATCTGACTGACGTCAATTCCTATCATCTGGCCGCCAAACTTTCGGACTACGGGGTAGCAACCAGAAGAGGGGCTTTCTGCGCTCATACATATGTATGGCGACTGCTGGGCGTTCCCGACGAACAGGCAAAAGAGTACGTTGAATGCGGCGACTCGGGAGTTCCGGGTATGATTCGCGTCAGCTTTGGCATCTACAACACCGAAGAAGAAGTGGACGAATTTCTCTCGATTCTAGACAAGGCGCACGGAGAATGCCTGAAGGAAATGGAAATAATGCCTTACCGCCCAGGACTCTGACCTGCGGCAATGCCATGTTGATACAATTCATCAAAAAGGCGAAAGATAGACTATGGATACTACTTATATTTTCAATCGGAGTTGCAGTTGTTATTGTCGCTATCGTGGTGATTTACAGCATACTCCGCAACAAAAAAATTAACGATAACGGCATCGAGGCGGACGCGGTGATTTCCCGCATTGATATCGATACCGACGTCGACGGCGGCGTTACCGAGAATAAAACGTATTAGGTCGATTATCAGAATGCCGAGGGTCAAATTGTGACCGCCAAGCTCGGCAATCCTCCGTTCGGCGCGGCAGTCGGCACCGCCATGCGTGTGAAGTATCTGCCGGAGAAGCCGAAATATGTAAGCTGCGTAAAGTAATATGCATATAGAAATTTATTTGAAAAGGAGTTTTGTTTTATGAAGTACGAAATCAAAGGCGATAATTTACCCGTTGTATTGTGCCATCTGGAAGCCGGAGAGGAAATGACCTGTGAGGGCGGCTCTATGTCGTGGATGGACGACGAAATCGAAATGAAGACGCAGGCAGGCGGCATCGGCAAGGCGCTTAGCAGAATGTTTACCGGAGAAAAAATGTTCCAGAACAAGTACATTGCCAAGAGCGCCGGCGAAATCGCGTTTGCTTCTTCCTTCCCCGGCTCGATCCGTGCGGTCGAGGTAACGCCCGACAAGCCTGTGGTGGCTCAGAAGGGCGCATTTCTTGCCAGCTACGGCGACATCGAGGTTTCCGTGTTCTTCCAGAAGAAGATCGGCGCGGGTTTCTTCGGCGGCGAGGGCTTCCTCATGCAGAAGTACTCCGGCAACGGCATCGTGTTCCTTGAAATCGACGGCTCGGCAATCGAGTACGACATTCCCGCAGGCGACAAGAAGATCGTCGACACCGGTTATCTCGCAGCGATGGACGCTTCCTGCTCGATGGAAGTGGTTATGGTCAAGGGTGTGAAGAACATCTTCCTCGGCGGCGAGGGTCTGTTCAACACCGTGGTCAACGGTCCCGGACACATCATTCTCCAGACCATGCCGGTACAGAATACCGCATCCCTGCTTTACAACTATATGCCGCATTCCACTAACAGCTGAAAAGGAGAAAAGCATCATGAAAAAAGCAATCAGAACAATGATCGTCATTCTCACCGCAGGATTCATGCTCATGGCATTCGCCGCCTGCGAAGAAAAGAAGGATGATACCGGCAAAGACAACGCTGCCAACACGGAAATCATTATGAAGGCGGTTTTTGAGAATATCACTTCCAGCGACCGGTATAAAGAATGGAAACAAATGAATCCCGAAGCCACCATACAGGAAAAGCTGTACGGAAACACAATCACCTTCACCGTCGAGAGCAGTATAGATACCGACAGCATAAAGGAAGAGGATGTTACGAATGATATGCCTGTCAGCTCCGGTGAATATGTCTTTAAATTTGACGGGGATTATATCGTATACAAAGCACAGGACGCAAAGCGCACGAGCAATCCATTCTCCACGTATATCCTGAGTGCAATCTGTGATTATTACGGGATGAACTGGGTCACGGCAAACGAATATATCTGCGCCCATCCCGATAACACGTATTATATCATAGATACGGACGCCAATACCATTAAGATTTACGCTGTCAACAATTGGAAAATGGACTGAAAAAAGGAGAAACAACATCATGAAAAAAACAATCAGAACCATCATTTCCATTCTCACCGCAGGACTCATGCTTATGGCGTTTGCATCCTGCGGAGAGAAAAAGAATGAATTGATGCAGGGTATTTATGAAAAACTCACCGCCGCCGATTCGAGCTATTCCGAATGGAAATCCGGATTCAATGCTACCACATTTGAAGAAAAGCTCGACGGTGAAGCCATCGTCATCACCGCAAAGGGCGAAGAAGGAATGAACGGAGAATACACATTCACGCATGACGGCGATTACATCATCTATACCACTGCCGACAAAGAGGATTATTCGGGCTATTCCGTATTCATGTTTATCAGAAACGCTGTGGGTGATTATTACGGCATGAACAGTACCCTGATGAACGGCTATCTTGCGGGACTTCAAAACTTCGGCTTTGAAAACAAGTATCTGAACATCGATATGGAAAAAGGCGAATATAAAATATATTCCGCAAGCAAATGGGATATGAAAGAGCTTGACGAAATGTATGTCAACGATGCTGCGCTGGAATACTACGAAGCCCTCACAGAAGATGATGTAAACAGGATCATCAACTCCGGCAAAATTACGGTTGTCACATACGGCAACAAAGATCATTTCAAAATGTTTGTCTATGAATACGGCGACAAAAACACAGACCTCACCTACAAATCCATCATGGCCGTTATGAATAAGTTTCAGCCAACGGATTACGAGCTTTTTAACAAATATTACACCGAACTGAAGGAGGTTAAAGACGCGGACGGCTTTACCGTTACCTTCGGTCTTGACAAGAGTATGGAGGAAGCGGGTGAAATAACAGGGCTGGATGATTACAGCTGCGTTACCATTATTTATAACGCTTCCAAATAAGTCGGCATATACCTGCCAGATTATTATATTGTGAAGAGGTGTTGAGATGAGTAAAAAAATCTCTAAAAATTCATACCGTATACTTTCTGCGATACTGGCGGTGCTTCTTGTCGGCGTCATGGCCGTGCAGTGCGTTTATTGGGCAGGCGGTTTCAAACCGAAGAAAGAAGACAGTGAGACAATCTACAGAGGCAGCCTGACACGCATGGGCTACACGCTGGATCAGGTAGTTGTGCTGAGCCGTCACAATATCCGTTCTCCGCTTGTCGGCGGAGGTTCGCTGCTTGGCGACATTACGCCGAACGAGTGGGTGGAGTGGTCTTCCGATCCAAGTGAGCTTTCTGTCCGCGGCGGCGTGCTGGAAACCGAAATGGGCGAGTTTTTCCGCAAATGGCTGGAAGCGGAGGGACTTTTTGAAAAGAACGAAAAACCCGCTAAAAATGAAGTTCGTTTTTATGCCAATTCCAAGCAGCGCACGATTGCCACAGCGCGGTTTTTCTCAGCGGGGCTTCTCCCGACTGCCAACGCCAAGGTGGAGTATAAAGTGGAGTACGACAAAATGGACCCCGTTTTTAACCCACAGCTTACCTTTGTCTCCGATGTATACAACTCCGACGCGGAAAAGCAGGTATGGGAGTTGTACACCGACACGGTAAACAAACTAAGCGACAATTATTCGCTGCTCGCCGACGTGATCGACATGGAAGAGTCCGTCGCGTGGAGGGAAGGCACCGTCACGGAGCTGCGCACAGACGATACCAAGCTGAAACTGGAACTGAACGCGGAGCCTGCCATGACCGGTTCCCTTAAAACAGCCTGTTCCGTAAGCGACGCGCTGATACTGCAATACTATGAGGAACCGGATGAGGAAAAAGCGGCATTCGGACATGAGCTGACACAGGAACAGTGGGAACAAATCGCGGAAATTAAGGACGTCTACGGAGATGTATTGTTTACCGCCCCGCTGATAGCCTCCAATGTAGCTCACCCACTGCTTCAGGAAATCCAGAAAGAGATGCGGACAACGGACAGAAAATTTACCTTCCTTTGCGGACATGATTCCAATGTCGGCAGCGTATTGGCGGCGCTGAAGGCGGAAGATTATACGCTTCCCTATTCCATCGAAAAAAAGACGCCCATTGGCTGCAAACTGGTATTCTGCCGCTGGCACGACGAAAACGGAAAGTCATACTGCTCTCTCGACCTTGTCTATCAGACGACACAGCAGCTTCGCAATGTGACGCTGCTCGATCTGAATGAAAGTCCCATCGCGGTTCCGATCAAACTCAGCGGGCTGAGTACAGTGGATGAAGGGCTGTATGAAGAAGATGCGTTTATGGCAAGATTGCAGGAAGCCATAAGCGAATACGACGCTATTCTGGAAAAATACACTCCCGAAGAGGAAAGCCAGAAAGCGGCATAGTCATATAACTGAATGATAAAGGAGTTTTTTCTATGAAAGCAATTAAAAACATTGTTCTCTTTGCGCTGGTTTCTATTATGCTATTCAGCGTAGTTGCATGTAATGCTTCTGAAAAGGAAACCGTCGATTATTCCGGCGAATATGTTGAGACGATCGGTCAGAGAGCATCCATTACTGTCACCAAAAAGGATGACGGATACGACGTGTGGGTCAGATGGCCAAACAGCGCGGAGGAAGTCTACAACTGGAATTTCAGCGGTACATTTGACGACGACGGCGTTATGAATTACACCGGCTGCGAAAAAACGATCATCACATTTGACGAGAACGGCAACGACATTAGCAATACCGAATACACCGACGGCACCGGTAAACTTATCTATAAGGACAACGTCCTGACTTGGCAGGACGACAAGGATAACGCCGGCAATGACGCTAAATTTGAGAAAGATTAATTCTACCCTCCTGTATTGACGGAAAGCGGTGTATTGCTGTGATAGTATCCTGCCGTGCGCCGCTTTCTGAAATTTTACAAACAAATGAAAGAAGTGTGATTGTATGAGCAAAAATGCAAATGCCGTAACCAAATGGAAAACGTCCACCATCGTCGTTTCGTGTATTCTCGTTGTGGTAACGACGTTTTACGCGCTTGGCGTTGGCTGGAAAACGACCGAAAATGCTCCCGCATCACCCGACACGGCGCTCTCGCTATGGACGGACAATGCGGAAGCCAAAAATAAGCTGGTTTCCTACATGAACGCCATCACGGAAGAAAGCGACGCGGATTATATCCCGCCGGAAAACCGCATTGCCGTTTTCGATCTGGACGGTACGCTTTTCTGCGAAACCGACCCAAATTATTTTGACTACACCCTTCTTGTTTACCGCGTGCTGGAAGACAAGAACTACAAGGACAAGGCAAGCGATTTTGAGAAGGAAACAGCCCAGAAAATTGTAACCCTCAACGAAACCGGCAAGGCAGCCAAGGGTCTGGAAGTCGATCACGGCAAGGCTATCGCTTCGGCGTTCAAAGGCATGACCGTCGGCGAATTCAACGACTACATCCAGAAATTCAAGCAGCTTCCCATGCCAAGCTATGACGGCATGAAGCGCGGCGAGGGCTGGTACAAGCCAATGTTGCAAATCGTGGACTATCTGCAGGCGAATGACTTCACGGTCTATATCGTCAGCGGTACAGACAGGTTTATCGTGCGCGGCATTGTTTATGATTCTCCTCTGAATGTTCCAAACCGACAGATCATCGGCTCTGACGAAACTCTTGTTGCTCCCGATCAGGGCGATACCGACGGACTTTCCTATGTCTACGACGACGACGACAAGCTGGTTCTCGGCGGCGATTTTGTCGTCAAGAATCTCAAGATGAACAAAGTGACCGTCATCGCGCAGGAAATCGGCTTGCAGCCTGTTCTTTCCTTCGGCAACAGCACCGGCGACGCGAGCATGGCGGAATATGTAACGAGCAACAACCCCTATAAGAGCCTTGCCTTCATGCTCTGCTGCGACGACACCGAGCGCGAAAACGGCAGTCAGGAAAAGGCGGACAAGATGTTCTCGCTCTGCGAGGAATTTGACTGGGTACCGATTTCCATGAAAAACGACTGGAAAACCATTTACGGCGACGGTGTGACAAAGAAGTAATACGTTTCATGATATAAAGGAGAAGTAAGGTATGAAAAGAAGTCTGGCATTGCTGCTGTCTGTTCTGCTTCTGATGACAACGGCCTGTGCAAAACAATCCGACAAGGACAATGACACGATTCCCAACTGGTCCGAAAATTCACCTGCCATGCAGTCCATCGTCGCTTTTGTGAACGAGGTGTGCGATGAATCGTCCGACAGCTATGTTCCGCCGGAGCAGCGAGTCGCAGTGTTTGATTCGGACGGTACGCTTTACGGGGAGCTTTTCCCGACCTATTTCGACCAGTGCCTGATGATGTACCGGCTGCTGCACGACGATACCTACGAAGCAAATCCAGAAGACAAGGCATTTGCTCTGGAACTTGAAACGGCATTTCTCACCGGTCAACCCGAACCGAAAGCGCCCCGGTCCACCGGTCAGATCACCACGGAGTCCTTTAAGGGATATACGGTCGAAGCATACCGTCAATATATCCGGGACTTTATGTCACAGCCCGCGCTCGGCTTTGAAGGCATGACCTACGGTCAAGGCAGTTACAAGCCGATGGTGTCACTGATTGAGTATCTTGTGGAGCACGATTTCATGGTGTATATCGTCAGCGGCGCTGAAACCAACCTGCTGCGTGAGCTTTGGCAGGACGATCTCGGTCAGTGGATTCCGCCCTACCGCATTATCGGCAGCACCATTTCCCTTGTTGCCACAGGACAGGGCGACAAGGCTTTGCGCGACTACAATCTGACAGACGATGACGAGGTACTTATCGGCGGCGATATGACATACAAGTGTCTGAAAATGGGCAAGGTGGCAAGCATCGTCAACCAGATCGGCATCAAGGTGGCAAGCATCGTCAACCAGATCGGCATAGCGCCGACGCTGGCATTCGGCAACAGTTCGGGCGATTTTGCAATGGGTACTTATGCCGTCCGCAACGGGGGCAAGGCCTATATGCTGCTATGCGACGATACCGAACGCGATTACGGCGATACTGAAAAAGCCGCCAAATTCGACAAGCAATGCAAAGAACTCGGATTTGAAACCGTGTCCATGAAGGATGATTTTGCCACAATTTACGGCGACAATGTCAAAAAGACAAGCATTGTGCAGGGGCAAGAGCTTGCGCCGGCGGCGTAATGCGGGATCCTTGATAAAAAGGAGCAATGTTAATCCTGAAACGGCAGGGCGATTGTCGATACGGTTTTGCCGAAATTCAAACAAGTCGCGCCTATACTGCCCAAAATGATTGCACTTCTGGGCTGATCCGTATAGCGAAAAAACATGGCTGCCACACGGCGGAAGTTGATTTCCTGTGTGACAGCCAAACTTTTTATCTGCCCTGTCCAATATATGTCCA
>ONID01000171.1 GCA_900317765.1 uncultured Eubacteriales bacterium
GTCTTTTGCAGTACATTGACATACTGGCCCATTATTTTCTCTGCCATAGCTGTGTCTGCCGGAACACGCTCCTGCTTGGGTAAAATCAGTTTCGGATCATAAACATATGGGTGTTCCTCGGTAGTTCCAATACCTTCACTTCCAAATAACGAGCTGAAAAAATCAGCATAAGGAATGCTTGAAGCAAATGTAGAAATTGAAAACATAAGCAAAAACAAAGCCGCAGCCAAAAGGGTGAGCAGCCGCTTGTTGATTGTTACACGATGCCTGCTTGCGGATAAACGCATTGACTTTCCGTTTTTTCGAATTTCATCATATATTTCTTCCATTTTTTCTTTGGATTTTTCTTCAGCCGGAGATTCACGTGCAAACAGTTCTTTCAGAAAATCATCGTCAAATTCATGTTCGTCCAATGGTTTATTCCAATTTTTCATTGATTTTCACCGCCTTTTAAACGCTTGTATAATTGCTCTCTGCCGCGTTTCATACGCGTTTTCACCGTTTCTGTGGGAATGTTGAGAATATTTGCTATTTCTGATGTGTTAAATCCTATGTTATAGTATAAAGTAAGAACAATACGATATTTCTGATCGAGAAGTTCAATTACATTATCAAAATCCATACAATTGGGATCATATGTTTGACTGCCGATTTTTTCAGCTTCTTCAATCGGAAGAGTCTGAGGATGTTTTTTTATCTCGGCATTACATTGATTGATAAGAATCCGAATGAGCCATGTCTTAAAAAATTGGGGCTTTTTCAGCGTTGGCAGATTGATCCAACACGCAATGGCAGTATCTTGCAGTATATCGTCTATATCAAATTGTTGTGAGAAATAACTCCTTGCAATTTTCACCATAGATGCGTGATGGATTTCAAGCAAGCGCACAAAAGCCTCAGTGTCTCCGGCTTGAGCTTTTTGTACGAGATATTTCAATTTTTCTACTTCCTTTGGCCAAATAGGAAATTATGTGTATCAGATATGGTGTTTTCATATCTTGTTTTTTTACTATACACTATATTAGATAAATTTTCTTATCCATTTGGGTTCATTATTTTTAAATTTTCTTTATTTTTTTTAGATTTTTTTAAATGAACAACATATCATTATTAAGGTTGCTTTTTCGTGACAATCATATGCAAATATACTTGCTTTTTCGTGATTGATGTAGTATAATAGTGGAAGACCAAGCTACACTAACAGTATGGAGGGAATTCGGAAATGTTAAAACGAAAAATCTATGATGAACTGCTTTCATGGAAGCAAAAGAGCAACGGTCAGACTGCATTGCTGATCGACGGTGCACGTCGTGTCGGCAAGAGTTACATCGCTGAGTTGTTTGCCAGACAAGAATACAAGAGTCACATTATTATCGACTTTGGTAACGCCCCTCAGGATATTATTGACTTATTTGTTCACGAGAGCGCCGACCTTGATCTGTTTTTTGCCAAATTAGGCGCGTTTTACTCCACTGTTCTCTACAAAAGGGAATCCCTGATAATTTTTGACGAAGTCCAGCAGTTCCCCAGAGCGAGGCAGCTTATCAAATATCTCGTTGCCGATGGTCGCTATGATTATCTGGAAACAGGATCACTCATTCGTCTGAAAAAGAATACGGAAAACATTATCATTCCGTCGGAGGAAGAACACATTGAAATGTTCCCGATGGATTTTGAGGAATTCCTCTGGGCAATGGGGGATGAAGCAAGTGTTCCTTTGATTCGCACCTGTTTTGAACGCAGGCAGCCGCTTGGTCAGACATTGCACCGCAAAATCATGAACGACTTCCGTCAATACGTGCTTGTGGGAGGAATGCCTCAGTCTGTGCTTGCGTATATCGACGGAAAGAATTTTGCCGCCTCAGATGAAGCGAAACGCAGGATACTGCATTTGTACCGCGATGATGTTTCCAAATTCGCCGCAGGATATGAAGAAAAGGTATACGCAGTGTTCGACGGTATCCCCGGACAGCTTTCCAAAAAAGAGAAAAAATACAGACTGTCTTCACTCGATAAAAACGCCCGGTTCCGCGCTTATGAGGATTCGTTTATCTGGCTGAATGAAGCGATGGTGGTCAACGCCTGTTTTAATTCCACCGATCCCAATGTGGGACTTGCGCTCAGCGCAGACCATGCCACTCAAAAATGCTACATGGCGGACACCGGCTTGCTTGTTACGCATACGTTTATGGATCGGGCATTTACAGATAACGAACTGTATCGGGCTATTCTGTTTGATAAAATTGACATTAACGAAGGCATGATCATGGAGAATATCGTTGCACAAATGCTTCGCCGAAACGGACACAAGCTCTATTTCTATTCTCGCAGCGACAGTGAACATCGTGAAAACCATATGGAAATTGATTTCTTAATCACGGAGAAAAAGAAAATTGCGCCGATTGAAGTGAAATCAAGCAACTATCGCTCACATTCCTCTCTGGATAAGTTCAGAAAAAAGTTTTCACACAAAATCGGCACATCCTATATTCTCTATCCCAAAGACGTCATGGAAAAAGATGGAATCCTGCATCTTCCGCTTTATATGGCAATGTTTCTGTAACATAATCATACCGGCAGAAAAAGAAAAATACGCGCGCCGCCCCTTTTCTCATTTTCTCTCAATTCTTGAAAATCACACGCACATATCTCTATATTTTCAACTTGTACGTTAACCCAAATATTTTCTCTTTCTGCCGGTAATAATTACTTCCGTTGAATAAGTTCTTCACCTGTCACCATGACAGGTACCACCTGTCACTTGCAAGAGGGTATAGTACTCCCTTGTATGTGACGGTGGTACTTTTTCGCGTCACTGCCCGTCCAGCTTGTAGAGCAGACTGCTCTTGCCGCCGTTGTCACGGTACCGCTGTTCGGACTCGATGACGCCCGCCTTGCGCAGATCCCGCAAGGCTCGTCGGACGGTAGACGGGGACAGCTTCAGATCACGGGCAATCGTGCTGATGGCCGGCCAGCACTCGCCCTGCTTGTTGCTTCTGTCCGCGAGATAGACATAGACTGTCACCGCACGATGCGGCAGTTCTTTCTGATAGATATCATGCTTCACCATTCGCGTCACCGCCTTTCTCATCTGTCGGTTTGTTCTTCAGCTTGGCGGTGGGCAAAGGCTTCTTTTCTTCAGACGAATTCGCTTCACCGGAGGTAGATGCATCTGTGGATTCTGACGGCTCAGGCTGGTTTGATGCTTCTGTCGGCTGTACGTCCGCCGGCATTGCGACGGGCGGGATTTCCTCGGTTTGGTAATCGTCGGCGTGATACTTCGCCATGATGCCGTCGATGATTTCTTCCTTGTCGGCGTAATGAACCTTGCGGTTGCCTTTTTCTTCGACCGTGTAAGGCTTTTCAAAGGTGATCCCCCACTCAAAGAACAGCCGAAGCTTGACCTGCATGGGGTGGAATCCTGTTTTCATCACGATAAATGAACCTTTCGGAAGGGCTTTCAGTTCGTCAGGAGTCATC
>ONID01000180.1 GCA_900317765.1 uncultured Eubacteriales bacterium
CGGCTTGACCGCCGGAGCAACGCCATTAAAAATCGCATCTGGTATCGCGGCAGCCCGGAAGAGCTTGCCGAAATGTACCGTCAGCTTGACACCGACCGGACGAAATTCTGGGCGGCAGTCCCGACAGTGGGAATGGACATCCGCAAGCTGCACACCGGACTTCCCGCCATCATCGTTGACCGGTTGACGGACATAGTATTGACCGACATGAATGACATAATCCTTCCGCCGAATCTCACGGATGCATGGAAGGAAATATCCGCGGAGAATGACTTTCCCGCGCTGCTGAATGAAGCGGTCGCGGAAACCCTGATTGTCGGGGACGGCGCTTTCAAAATTTCCTTTGACACGACCGTCAGCCAATACCCGATTCGCACGACGGCAGGGAATACGAGCTGCACGAAACCTACGGAAAGGGATTTATCGAAAGCAAATTGTATTCCGGCAGCCGTGAAGTGCCGCTGAATTCCATCCCCCAGACGGCGAAACTCTCCGAGCGTGTGGAATACGCGGGGGGATTCACTATGGCAATTCCGCTGAAATTCTTTAAATCCTCCCGGTGGAACGGTCGCGGCAAGTCAATCTTTGACGACAAATGCGATTCCTTCGACGCGCTGGACGAATGCTGGTCTCAGTGGATCGACGCGCTGCGGAAGGGACGGACGAAGGAATACATTCCGGAAAATATGCTCCCACGCGACCCGCGCACCGGGGCAATCATGCAGCCCAATCCCTTCGACAACGCCTACATCGCGACCCAGTCAGTCATGGTGGAGGGAGTAGCGCCCCATATCGAAACGGTGCAGCCCGCCATTCCGGTGGACAGCTACCTCGGCACCTACATCACCGCGCTGGATTTATGTTTACAGGGATTGATCTCCCCCGCGACGCTGGGAATTGACGTCAAAAAATTGGACAATGCCGAAGCCCAGCGCGAGAAGGAGAAGGCGACATTATACACCCGCAATTCCATTGTCGCGACGCTGCAAGACGTTCTCCCAAAATTGATTGACAGCATTTTCAAAGCCTACGACACCTTCTACAAGCGCCCCGTGAGCGACATTGCCGACAAGGTGGAGATTCCCTTCGGCGAATACGCCAACCCGTCTTTTGAATCACAGGTCGAAACCTGCGGGAAGGCGCGGCAATTCGGCCTGATGAGCGTGGAAACCATGCTCGACGAACTCTACGGCGACACCCGCACCGGCGAATGGAAGGCATCCGAAGCCGCCCGCATCAAGGCCGAACAGGGTTTGACCCAAGAGGAAGAGCCTTCCCTGCTGGCCGATCTGCAATAAATAAAAACCTGACACAGCATCTGTAATAATGCCGTATCAGGTTTTTTATTATCCATATTTTTCGACAATCAGCTGGGCGATGATGTCGCCCATGCTGCGTTCGTCACGTGCTGCCGCAGTTTTCAGCAGTTTCATAACGGGCGCTTCCAGTCCGCAATTGAAATACTGTTTTCCCGCGTCAGCATCGACCGCGCCGAACGCTGATTCATATTTTTCCGGCGTCAGATGTTCTTCCGCCCATTCCCGCGCCTGATCGAACGTCATCGGAACGATCCTGTTGCCGGGCGCCATCATATTGCCGTCAACCTCGGCGTATCTGCTCCGCGCGCCGCCGCAGCCGTCCAGGAAAAATTCCCCGGTGCGTTTGCGGTACAGCGTTTCGGATGTATATTCCAGATCGGTGCCGCTCAGTCCATTGTCCCAGCTCCCGATCCGCTGGGCGGTATCGGTATCGTATTGTCTTCCACGAATAATTTTCTTCATTTTTCTTCGTCTCCTTTTAATTTTTGTGAATTATACCATTCAATAAAATTCCCGAATATTTCACGTTCAGCGGCTTTCCGCGCGTCGATCGCGGCCTGGATGTTTTCAAACCGCCCCAGGTTGAATTTGTGTCCCTGGAATTTAATTGACGCCTGCCACTTTCCGCGTGATTTATCCCAATTGACGCCGACAACGCCGGATTTATTGGCCTTTGTCGGCGTGGGGTCAATGCGAATCTTGCACGGCTGGGTCCCTGCGACGAATGTGGCAGTTACCGCAGCAGTCCTGGCAGCCGTGGCACAATCGTTGCACCGCGTGCTGAGATGATTGATCAGGGTGTTGTAACTTCGTTCGCAGGTTTTTCCGCAGTCGCACCGGCAGCGAAATTTGTTTTTGCCGATACGTTCCGTGACTATCAGCCCCCCGAAGCGCCTGCCGACGATTCCCGGCCCACGGGCACATCCGCAGGAAGTGGTGTGCCCGTGGGTCAGATTGCCTGTCAGTACCATTGTTTCCCCGCCACAATCGCACCGGCAGCGCCATCGGGAATTGCCGGCATATTCGACGGCAACCAGTCGCCCGAATCGCTGCCCGGTGAGATCGTGGCGTTTTATCTTACCACACATCGCAACCTATCAGAGCTTCGTCGTCTGCCTGAATGTAATACCAATCGGAATCAATTCGGCATTCTCTGAGAACATCTTCACCGTTCTCGCTGTTCGTGTAGGGATTATCTACAATTTCAAATTCGACTTTGATTCCCAGTTCTTTGGCGGCTTCGTAGGTGTGATGATTGTCGATCATGATATACAGATCATTGCCTTCCAGATCAGTATAAAATGCTTTGCACACCGGAACGGTGATTTGGGTTATTCCGTTTTCTTGCAGGTATTCGGTCTTTTCTTCGATAATGCTGTAATCTCTGAATCTCTGTGAACTGATGATTGTCATTTTTCTTTCTCTCCTTCGTTCTTTCTGATTTAATTATATCATAGATTTTGTACAAAGTCAAGTGTTTTGTGCAAAATAATTTTGATTTTTTCAAAATTTTTTTTGGGGTGAGTTTCTATGCCTGATTACAACCTCTCCGAAGCCTTTGCCGTGATAGAGGATTACCTCATTGATTCCATGCGGAGGAATATGCTGCGGCACATCGCACAGGAGCAGCGGGAATATTTCAGTTGGAGCCAGTGGCAAGCGGATATGCTCTCCGGGCTGCGGGAATACAAACGGGAGAACGCGGACAAATTCAAGGGCATTTACCCGGCGATCGAGCAGAAGATCGAGGACGCGATGCGGGAGGCCTACGACACCGGCGAAGCCGTGCAGGAGCAGGTGATCCTCTCCGCCATCCGCAAAGGGTACACCGCCTACCGTCCGAAGAACACCCAGAACGGCGAATTCTTCCGCATGAATAAGCGCAAGATGAACGCCCTTGTCACCGAAACGCAGAAGTCCATGACCAAAGCGACCGCTGCGGCGCTGCGGATGGCGAACGACCAGTACCGCAGCATTATTTTCGGCGCGCAGGTTTTCTACAATTCGGGAGCCGGCACGCTCTGGCAG
>ONID01000173.1 GCA_900317765.1 uncultured Eubacteriales bacterium
ATGCAGCTGGTGCATGAGCTGCAGCAGGTGACGCTTGCCATGCTGAAGGACATCGACAGGGTGTGCAGCGAATACAACATTCCCTATTATTTAGGGGAAGGAACCATGCTCGGCGCGGTGCGTCACAAGGGCTTCATTCCGTGGGACGACGACATCGACCTGCTGATGATGCGCGACGATTACGAGCGCTTTCTCAAAATTGCCCCGGATGCGATGGGCGAAAAATACGAGATTCAGCACTACACCACTATGCAAAACTGCTGGACGCCGCTCCTGAAGGTGCGTCTCATCACCGACAGTCCCAAGTTCCGGCAGTCGCACATCGCCCACGTCACCCCCAACAACGGCCCGATGATCGACATCTTCCCGCTTGACAACGTGCCCAGGCTGTCATCTCCGTTGCAGACGTGGCAGGGAACCAAAATGCGCATACTCCGCGGCACACTTTCCCAGAAGATGGGCACCGCCGAGGCGAATTCCTTCGCGGCGAAGGTACTGCGCTTCGCCTCGCATTTCGTCACGCGGGAATTTCTCTTCAAGAGCATCAACAGGAATTACGTCAGATACAACAGCCCGGACAACAAATATATCGTCTGTCTTGCCAGCTATTACAAGGTGCAGAAGGAGACATTTCCCAAAGAGGCCTTCGGAGAACCCGTGCGCGTTCCCTTCGAGGACGGCATGTTTCCCGTGCCGCAGGACACCGACCTGATTCTCACCACCATCTACGGCGACTACATGACCCCGCCGCCGCCTGAAAAACGCGTCATCAAACACCACTTTTAAGAGCGCGGCACATGCGTGCCGCTAAGATAATAGAGAATAGATAAGGAACTGTGCAGAATTTAATCCGTCGTTTGTTGCCGAAAAGCATAGTATCCTTCGTCTTTCTGACGGGTTAAAATGTATTAATTATTTCTGCACAGGCTGGAAATATATGATTTAGGAGAGATTCCCTGATGGGTATCAAAAAAACAGTCAAAAAGCTGCCTACCGTGGCGCTGGCAGCCAAGTACGCCAAATATTACAACCGGACACCGGTCGATGAAAACATGATCTTCTATTCCTCGCACCAGGGCGCGGGAATGCTGTGCGGGCCGTATGCGATCTTCCGCAAGCTGATGGAATCGCGTGAGTTCGACTATTATACCCATGTCTGGCAGATCAACGACGCTGCCGAAAAGAAGCATCTTCAAAAGGAATTCGGCGACTGGACAAACGTCAGATTTGTCGAGAAGAACAGCAGCGGATATTTTAAAGCCCTCACCGGCGCAAAATACATCATTGTCAACAACACCATTCCCTTTTACTTCACCAAAAAGCCGGAGCAGGTGTATGTCAACACATGGCACGGCATCCCGCTGAAAACGCTCGGATACGACGTTCCGGACGGCAAATTCACCACCCGCAACATGACCCGCAATTTCCTGCTCACCGATTATTTGATATCCCCCTGCCGCTTCATGACTAAAATCTATCTGGAGAGCTACAAACTCGGCGGCATTTATACGGGAAAGCTGCTGGAAAACGGCTATCCCCGCAACGATCTGATTTTTTCAACCAAGCGGGAGGACGGTATCGAAAAGCTGACCAGCCGCGGCATCGCGGTTGACGAAAGCAGAAAGATCATCCTCTACGCGCCGACATGGAAAGGCGCCTCGTTTGAAAAAGCGGAAAAGGATATCGCCCGTTACGACGAATTCTGCGGCTATCTGTCGGAACACATTGACATGGAGCAATACCAGATATTGATTAAACCGCATCCAATGGTCTACAGACAACTGTCGGACGAGGAAAAAAAAAGCGGCAGGTATGTGCCGCAGTCGATCGACACCGATGAACTTCTGGCTGCCACCGATGTGCTTGTGTCGGATTACTCCAGCATCTTCTTTGACTTTCTGCTCACCGACCGTCCCATCATCTTTTACATACCCGATCTCGAAAGCTACAGGGAATATCGCGGCGTGTACTTCGGACTGCATGAGCTGCCCGGACCCTATTCCGGCGACATGGGCGACATCGCGGAGTGGATCAACCGCGCCGACACGCTTCGCAGCGAATACGGCAGCGCTTATGACAAGATGAAAACATGGTCATGCGAATTCGACGACGGCAAAGTGACGGAAAAGGTGCTGAAAGCCATTTTTCACAGCGATGAATCCTCCTGCCGCGTGGTGGAATCGGACAATTCCCGCAAGAAAAAAATGCTGGTCGCCGGCGGCAGCTTTGCTCCCGGTGAACATACGGAAAAAATTCTGAAATGGCTGGACGGCATCGACTACGAAACAAACGACGTGACGCTGCTCATTGACGACGGAGGCAAATGCACCGACGAGATCATGCGCGTCAACGACAACGTGCGCGTGCTCTGCCGCAACGGACTGATTCCCCGCAGCATCTCCGCCGCCATCCTCGCCGAAATGACAAATCCCGACAAGGCGAGTACATCTAATCTGCTGCGGATCTTCCATTCCGACGCCATCAGAAACAATTACAGGCGCGTTTTGGGCGACAGCCGGTTTGACGTGGTCGCCAATTTCGCCGGAGAATGCTTTGAACAGGCGCTGACAGCCTACCACGGAGGACAGAGCGAGGTCATTTCCGAAAAGAACTTCAGCGGCTGGACAGCCGCTTTTGAAAACGCACACGGCGAATGGAAATGCCGCAAGGTCATGCTGTCATGATTGCCCTGTGTTATGGAAAGAACCAGACGAAGGTTGGTAAAGTATTATGGAAAACAACATAAAAGTATCGGTCATCGTACCGGTCTATAATTCCGCCGTTTTTCTGCACAAATGCCTTGATTCACTGGCAGCGCAGACCCTCGACGCGCTGGAAATCGTGATGATCAACGACGGCTCCAAGGACCATTCCCTCGACATTATGCGGGAATACGAGGAGAAATACCCGGGAAAATTCCGCGGCTTTGACAAGCCCAACAGCGGCGTTGCCGATACACGCAATATGGGCGTAAGCAAAGCGGCGGGCGAATTCATCGGATTTGTGGACAGCGACGACACCGTGGAACCGGCGTTCTTTGAAAAGCTGTACAACGGCGCCGTTAAATACGGCGCGGATATCTGCGCGGGCAATGTCATTGAGATCATCGGCGATGAAAGCAATATCCATTATCAGGACAGAATCAAACAGGAGGGCTTTATCACTCTGAGTGAGACCCCCGAAAAGGTCAACCTCTGCCGCCCCTACCTCTGCAACAAGGTATTCCGGCGCAGCATATTCGGTCAGGACAATCAGTTCCCGCACGGCATGTGCTACGAGGACGTGTCGCTCATTTACGGTATTCTGTTCACAGCCGACAGAATCGCGCTCGTACCCGACGCGCATTACACCTATCTCCGGCTGCGCGGTGATTCTATCAGCAATTCCGCGGACGAAAAGGCATTCGACATTTTCAAGGCGTGCGACATCATCGAGGAAAGAGCCCACAGGATGAACGACTATGCCGTCATCGGCGAGGTGATACAGTGGGTTATCATTTCTCACATTTTCATCCGCGTCAAGAGAGCCTACGACGACCCCAACAAGCAGTTCAAGCTGAAATTCATCGACCGGGCCTATGCGTATCTCGATGAGAAATTCCCCGGCTGGAAGAAGAATAAATACTACTTCTCTAATAAGAAAAACCTCGTCTTCCGCAGCAAAACACTGACAAAACTCGCGTTTGTATACTGCAATTTCCTGCCGGTAAAGATGTAATTTGCATATTGCCTATTGAAATTCAGCGTGTGTTGATGTATAATGATTCCATTAAACAAATTTTAAGCAAAGGTGATCATAAAAATGCTGGATATTAAATTCCTCAGAGAAAATCCCGACATAGTCAAGGAAAACATCAAAAAGAAATTCCAGGACAGCAAGCTGCCGCTGGTCGATGAAGTCATCGCCCTCGACAAGCAGCTCCGCACCATCATGCAGGAAGCCGACGGCCTCCGCGCCAACCGCAACAAGGTTTCCAAGGGCATCGGCGCTCTCATGGCAAAGGGCAAGAAGGAAGAAGCCGAAGCCGAGAAGGTCAAGGTCACCCAGTTCTCCGAGCGTCTCGCGGAATGCGAAAAGCTCGAAACCGAGCTGAAGGAGAAGGTCCGCACCATCATGCTGACCATTCCCAACATCATCGATCCCTCTGTTCCCATCGGTGAGGACGACAGCAAGAATGTGGAAGTCGAGCGCTTCGGCGAGCCTGTTGTGCCGGACTTTGAAATTCCCTACCACACCGACATCATGAAGACCTTCGACGGCATCGATCTATGATTGACCGCGGATTTACCTATGTCATTCCGCCCTACATGATCCGCCGCAACGTCGTGGACGGCGTGATGAGCTTCGCCGAAATGGACGCCATGATGTACAAGATCGAGGGCGAAGACCTCTATCTCATCGGCACGAGCGAACATTCCATGATCGGTAAATTCATCAACACCATCACCAAAGAAAGCGAACTTCCCAAGCTGCTCACCAGCTATTCACCCTGCTTCCGCAAGGAAAAGGGCGCACACGGCATCGAGGAACGCGGCGTTTACCGCATCCACCAGTTTGAAAAGCAGGAAATGATCGTGGTCTGCAAG
>ONID01000175.1 GCA_900317765.1 uncultured Eubacteriales bacterium
GGACTTTTCTTCCGCCAGAGGATTTTGTCGGGGAGATAGTCCTTCATGGCTTGCCGGAGCAAGCCCTTCTCATACGAACGGTAATCCTTGAATTCCCACGGCACGCTGTAGAGGTATTCCGCGATCCGCCAGTCGCAGAAGGGCACGCGCACTTCCAGCCCGTTGTACATGGACATCCGGTCCTTGCGGTCGGGGAAGGTTATAAGGGAAAAATGGGGAGTGAATTGAAATATAGTGGAAAATATCGCAACCGCCCTTGCAATTATGCTGAACCTGTGGTAATATAAAAATACATGCGAACTATCCTGCAGGAGGTGTAATTAAAAATGAGTTGTTCTGCTTTTCTAAAAGAAACTGTAATGAGCTTAGAAGATGATTTGTTTATAGAGTTAAGAGATATTTTGATTGACAATTATCTGACAATGTTTTTGTTGCCGAAAGAGGATCTGACGCCTCCGGCATTGGCTGAAAAGCTCTGTGATTACTTTGAAAAAATCGAGTTGAAGACCGGAAAGACCTTTTTGAAAACGGTGGAAAAATATACAGCCGACCTGGATTCTGTTATCCGTGAGAAAATAGCAAAGGAACCCAAACCCAAAAAGGGTCTTCCCGCTCCTCCGATTCCACGAGCCAGAAAGTATTATGACAGGGCTTCCGGTCTGAAAAAGCAAACATCGGATTCATACTGCGAATTGCTGGACTATACCAGAATCATGCTTTGTTTATACAACGCTATACAAAATAGCGAAAATAAAGAAATAGATGATTTTGATCTGTCCATCAGTAAACTCAATCTGACAGCCATCACCGAGGCTCTTTTAAAAGAACCGGCTGCACTTGGCAAAAAAATGAAGTTTGATACAAAAGAATCCTATGGTTCTGACAGAAGTACATTTATTTTACTTATCATCTTGTATTATTACATGAAGAGCAAGGAAATTAAGGGAGAATACGAAGGATGAAAGAAACAATCGTAATCCAGACATTAGACCAACTCAGAAAATATCTGAATGATAAAGGCATATTGGAGATTGTAATCAGGGGAGAGAAAAAGAGGTTCAAGTGCTTTCAAAAAATTGCTCTGGACAAATTGACGGAATCTGACGTCTCCGAAAAGCTACAGCAAGCGGTCAAATCACTCAGCAAATATTCACATATCGCCGATAAGAAAATGAAAATGCTGGGCAGCATAGCAAAATTAGAAAAGCTCGATCTTGTGCTGAGCGGAATAAATCTGTGTGCGACTTGCGCAGGCTTTGCGATCATGTATGCGAAATTGGACAAAATGAGCGCACAGATCGCTGAAATGGTGGCGATTTATAAAAAGGGTACCGCAATTGGTGTCATTTATGAATTGAATAAAATTATTTCCGAACACTCCAACATGCTTGATTGCAGAAAAAAGAAAAGCTATTACACGGAGGAGCAAATGAGAAAACTTGTCGATGATGAATTCAACTGCCTGGATCTTTTGATGAATGTTTTCTCATCCGGTATTTCGAGCAACAGAGAAGAAATCGTATTTTCTATCTTATCTCTGGCTCAGATGCTCAGCGTCTCCCTTCGGTACTTTGATGAATTATATTACTTTGATAATAAGGAAGCCATCGGAAACGGCGACCGATGGCAAATTTCCCATGTTAAATGGGTAGGAATTTATGATAAATTATCGTCCGGTGACTTCATTGAACAATTACAGGATTTCGGCATGTTTGAAATGAATCTGAGCACGGTTGAAACCGATTGCTTCTGTGTCAGCTTCTATGATCAGATTCGGAGTCTGAAACAAGACATCGAAGATAATCAGAGTATGATTGTGGCAGTCGATGACAAAGAACTCTTCCGCAGTATCGTCAGACAAACGAATGAGGAAGCACGCCGGGAGATTGAATCCGCACTGAGGGAAGCGGACGTTCCTTTAGACCAGTGCAAGGAATTTGTACAGGTCGCAGTCGGAGCATAAGAGGATGTGCCTATGGATATCGATGTAAAGAATTCGTTGGATAAAGTTCTGACAATATGTGACGCCTCCGAAAAGAGCGGAAAATCTTCCCTGTTGCGTATTTTTGCGGGTGACGTATACGGTTTTATATCGTCGGTTTCGGCGGATCATTGCAAAGAACGATATGAGTTATTTAACACGATCTACCTCAACGGCACATTTCCGGCTGATCGTCTTCCGGAATCAGAGAGTAACGACATTCCGGAAATACTGAAAATCATGACGGATGTTGATTTCAGAAAAGCGGAAAACGATAACAGTCTTTCCAATACCATCATATCCTTCTTTCTTGTACTCGGAAGATATTATGCTGCAAATAATCTTGACAGAAACGATGTCAGTATGAATGCTGTCATCAAGCAAATCAAACTGATGCAGGATTATGTCAAAAAGAATGGCGCTCCATTGTCAAAACAGCCTTCCTCTTCAAAAGCCAAAACAGCCAAAGCTGCTTCACCCAAAAAGAAGGCTGAAAAAAATACCGAAGCTCCGTCAGAAAAAGAGGATGCAGCCTCTCCGGAAGAAACACCTGAAGAAACACTGGAAGAGCTGCTTGAAAAGCTGGATTCATTAATCGGCTTAAACAGCGTCAAGCAGGAAGTACAGCAGATCATCAACCTGATCAAGGTGCAGAAAAAGGGTGAGGAATTCGGCGAAAAAGCTCCGCCGCTATCGCTGCATCTTGTTTTCTATGGAAATCCGGGTACAGGTAAGACAACAGTAGCAAGACTGCTTGCCAAAATATATAAATGCCTTGGTGTTCTTTCATCAGGACAACTGGTAGAAGTCGACCGCAGCGGACTGGTTGCGGGATATGTGGGACAGACAGCCATCAAAACGCAGGAAGTCATAGACAAGGCTATGGGAGGCATTCTGTTTATAGATGAGGCATATGCGCTCACCCACGGCAAAGGAGAAAACGATTTCGGACAAGAGGCTGTCGATACGATTCTTAAGGCGATGGAAGATCACAGAGATGACTTCATTGTGATTGTCGCCGGATATCCTGACCTGATGAAGGAATTTGTTGCGTCAAATCCGGGATTGAAATCCCGGTTCAATCAGTTCATTCAGTTTGAAGATTATACCCCGGAAGAATTAAAACAGATTTTTTTGCTGAACTGTAGAAATCAAGGCTTGTTGTTGACAGAAGAATGTGATGATTATTTATCTCAGTTCTTTGAAAAAATGTATAATGACAGGTCTGACGATTATGCTAACGGCAGAGACGTCAGGAATTATTTTGAAAAGGTGATCCGGGCAAGAGCAAACAGATTGGTAGATACTCTGAATATCGTTTCAAAAGATGAATTTTTGACAATCAATTTAGCGGATCTTCAGGAAGCCGCGAAGAAACGGGGAACATTTTAAC
>ONID01000174.1 GCA_900317765.1 uncultured Eubacteriales bacterium
TGTCGGACAAAAAAAGGATTCCACCGGCAGAGTGTGGTACAATATCAAATATTCCGGCAATAAAACCGGCTGGATTACCTCGCAGTTTGCCAAGAAAACGGAGACTTCGGCTGCCAACCCCGTAAAGGCGTATGAAGGTACCTATCAGTGCGACCGCGCGACCATTACGGTCAAGGCAAGCGGCAAGAGCGACGCGAAGATTACCGTGAAGTGGGGTTCGTCCGCATGGGAAAACTCTGTCTGGGAAATGAGCGGTATGTTTGATTCGTCGGTTTACCGCGTTGATTACGGCAACGGTGTCAGAACGGATTATGTCTACAACGACAACGGCAGTGTGTCCTCCAAGAAGGTTGCTTACAAAAACAGCACCGGTAGAGTACAGTTTAAGGACACCAAAACGCTTGTCTGGCGCGATGAAAACGAGCAGGACAACGGCGAGATGACCTTCACCAAGATCAGCGACACGGCAACCCAGCCGGAACAGCCCGTCGCCACCGCCAAGCAGGTGCAGATTACCGGCAATCCTGTGAATGTCAGAGCCGGCGCGGGTACCAATTACAAGAAACTCGGCAAAACTTCCAAGGGCAAGACATATACCTACCTCGCCAGTAAGAAGGATTCGTCCGGCAGAGTGTGGTACCAGATTCAGTACACCTCCAAAACCAAAGGCTGGGTGATGGGTAGTCTGGCCAAGCTGGTTGGCGGCAATCAACAGCCCGCTGTCACTGACAAGCAGGTGCAAATAACCGCAACACCCGTGAATGTCAGATCGGGTGCAGGTACCAATTACAAAAAACTCGGCAAAACCTCCAAGGGCAAAACATACGCCTATCTCGCCAGCAAAAAGGATTCATCCGGCAGAGTGTGGTATCAGATTCAGTACACCTCCCAGACAAAAGGCTGGGTAATGGGCAGTTTGGCAAAACTGGAAAATAAAACGTCTGATACCTTCATGAAGGGAATTTTCGAGAATATAATGTCGGACAGCCAGTACAAAGAATGGAAAAAAATGAATCCCGAAGCTAAGATAACGGAGAAACTGAGCGGAAGCACCATCACCTTTACCGTCACGGGCGGTCTGAATATCGACGGCATGGATGATGAAGATTTTACAAATGATAAACCTGTCATCGCCGGAAAGTATGTCTTTAAACACAACGGAGATTATGTCGTCTATACTTCGCAGGACGCTAAGCACCTAAGCAATTCCTTCAACCCGTATATTCTGATAGCCATCTGCGATTATTACGGAATGAACTTTGTAACCGTCAATGAATATATTGCCGCTCATCCGGATAACACTTATTATATCGTAGATAAAAAGGCTAATACCATTAAGATGTACGCTGCCGCCAAGTGGAATATGAAATAATCTGACAGCCGTATCATTGAATAAAAAACGAGGAGTTTTATCTATGAAAACAATAAAAAAAATCGTTCTTTTTGCGCTGGTTTCTTTGATGCTGTTCAGCGTAGTTGCCTGTGGAACCTCTGAAAAGGAAACCGTTGATTATTCCGGCGAATATGTCGAGACAAATGCCGGAAGAGGCACCATTACCGTCACTAAAAAGGATGACGGATACGACGTGTGGATCAGATGGCCCAACAGTGCGGAGGAAGTCTACAACTGGAATTTCAGCGGCACATTTGACGACAATGGTGTTATGCAATATACTGGCTGCGAAAAAACAATCATAACATTTGACGAGAACGGAAACGACACAAGCAAGACCGAATACACCGACGGTACCGGTAAACTTGTCTATAAGGACAACGCCATGACATGGCAGGACGACAAAGACGATTCCGGCAATGACTATAAATTTGTGAAAGAATAATTCCACCCTCCTAAAATAAACGGAAAGCGGTGTGCTGCCACGAGATGATCCTGCCGTGCGCCGCTTTCTGTCGTTATATGACGAGGTTTATTTTGTATGACAAAGGAGAATTCACAGGATGAAAAACAATAAAAACGGCGGCTTGTTTGCCGGTATTATCATGGGCTTGCTCATGGTCATCGGAGGAACGGTGTTTCTCTGGTGGAACGAAGGCAACAATGTCCGCAACATCAAAACCACCGATGAGGTGGAAAAGAATGTCGTCGAGATCACATCGAAGAGCGACTGCACACAATACAGCGGTCAGTTGGTGGCGGTAGGCGGAAAGTTCACAGTCGAAGACAAAACGATTTCCGACGACGTCTTTCAGGTCAGCATCCATTCCGCCGCCTTAGACAGAGTGGTGGAAATCTATCAGTGGGAAGAGGAAACAGAAACCGACGATGACGGAGGTACTACTTATTCCTACAATAAGGTATGGCACGAGGGACTGATTGATTCTTCCAACTTCCAAAAGGGTCATGATAACCCCACTTCGACGGAGTATAGCAGCGACAGCTTCTATGCGGAGAGGGTCAGACTCGGCAATTATTTTCTGGCAAGCAGTCAGATCAGTCAGATGGAGACGGATAAGGACTTTTCTCTTTCTGATAACAATGTAGCCATTCCCGATGGCTATCAGGGCAACGGCAAGTATGTAACCAATTCGGCAAATCTTGACAAGCCACAGATCGGCGATGTGAGAATCTCCTGGAAATACAACGGCTGGAAAGAAGTCAGCCTGATTGCCAAAGTTTCGGGTGACAGCTTTGTGAGCTACACTTCGGAAGCCGGCAAAAACGTCAATTTCGTGACCGAAGGCAACCGCACCGCTGCCGAAATGATCGAAATTATGCGCAATCAGGATAGGCTCATGAAATGGCTGTTCCGTCTGTTCGGTTTCCTGCTGGTATTCTTTGGCTATCTGTCCGTGATTTCTCCGCTGACCAAGCTGCTGTCGTATGTGCCGATTCTGGGCAACGCAGTCAATTTCGTATTTGTACTGACGCTGTTCCTGCTCTCGCTGGTGCATTCGCTGCTGGTGATTCTGATCGCGTGGTTCCGCTATCGTCCGCTGCTCAGCGTCTGTCTGCTGGCAGGCTGCGCCGTTATCGGTGTTGCGCTGTTCCTGCTCAGAAAGAACGGACGCGCTCAGGCAGTTCAGACGGCTTAATGAGATAGAACGGAAAAGGAGCAGCATTGCATGAAATCAACTAACACACTGCCGCTTATTGGCAGAATTGATTCCGTCAACGCCGCCGAGTGGGAGAGAAAGCTCACTCAGCAGCTTGATCTGGAAAAGGAAACAATCTTTGACGCAGAAGCACTTGAATATATTTCCAGCGCAGGACTTAGGGTTCTGCTGAAAATGCAGAAAAGTCTGCCGCAAAAATCCCGAATCGTCAATGTATCGCCTGACGTGTACGAAATCCTGGAGGTAACAGGCTTTTCTGAACTGTTTGACGTGACGAAGCGTATGCGCAAAGTCTCGGTCGATGGCTGCGAGGTCATCGGTCAGGGCGGCAACGG
>ONID01000176.1 GCA_900317765.1 uncultured Eubacteriales bacterium
TGCGCCGCCGGTTTTCTTTGACGATCTGCTCAGAATGGATTTGCCCGATGAATTGCGACAGGCTATCGACAAGCTTCTTACCATCAAGAAATTGACGACTGAAGCGGAAGAATTGCCTCACATTCCCGAGATAAGGGAATTTATACAAACAGAAACCGCAAAGCAGAAAGAAACAGCAGCCGCCATGCCGGACGACCGGAAGAAGGATTTTTCGGCATTGAACGAGATTTTCCGAAGGACAATCAGCAAGTGACCCTTTCATTTATTATCCAACAGGCTCCGCCGGGACACATCACGTCCGAACGGAGCCTGTTTTTCTATGCGTCATACGCCAATGGTTGCCCTGTTCCGCCTGTAAATTTCCACACGGCGTTCGCCAGTGCCCGAGCAATCGCGTCGAAGTAGTTGAGAATCCACCTTGCGTCCTCCGGGTTGTCGTGGTAGGCGGTTTCCACCAGCACAGCAGGGTAATTCGGGCGCAGGACTTCGCCGAGAAAATCGGTCGGACGCACATCGACAAGCTGCGGTTCGGGATAGATCTTCCTGAATTCATCGGCGATAAGGTCGGCGGCGCGGCGGCTTTCGGGATTGGCGGGATTATAATAAATGTCGGGGCCGCGAAGCATTCCGGCAAACTGTTCCGGCGCGGCGTTGGAATGAAGCGCGAGATAGAGATCATAGGGCGGCGTGGCGTTCGCCTGCCGGATGGAACTGCCGGCGGTCATCTCCGGCGTGTTTCGGTTGTAGGCAATCCCCAACTGGTCAAGGTAAGGTACGAAAGCGTCCGCGAGACGGTTCATGTTCTGCTCCTCGGTGCCGAGATTGTTGACATACTCGTTGTATTCCTGTGTAGACGGACTCAGATAGATTCTTGCCATATTTCTAAATTACCTCCGATTTTTCTATGTTGTATTGCTTGCTCACCGCATAATATGACGTCATCCCGGAATGTGTGAAAGAGATGAATTTTTCAATCCAAACAATATATGTAAAATATGTAAAATAATCATAAAATCGCGGCTTTTGCCTTTTTTCCCCTTGCATTATGGCGAAAAATATAGTAAAATATATCATAGATATGCGGCAATGCGGCAGGCTCGGTAATCATGCGCGGGTGACGTAAAGCGGCATTATCCAAATTCTGTAATTCATGCCCCGGCTGTGACCGTCGGCATTGAGACGAAAGGATGTATTACCCATGAGTTCTCTTCTTAACAAAAAGAGCGTCGACGATATCGACGTAAAAGGCAAGAAAGTTCTGGTTCGCTGCGACTTTAACGTACCGCTTAAAAACGGCGTTATCACCGACACCAACCGTCTGACCGCTGCTCTGCCTACCATCAAAAAGCTGGTTGCCGACGGCGGCAAGGTCATTCTCTGCTCCCACCTCGGCAAGCCGAAAGGAGAGCCCAAGCCTGAGCTTTCCCTCGCTCCCGTAGCTGCCAAGCTCACCGAGCTGCTCGGCCAGGAAGTCAAGTTTGCTGCTGACAATGAAGTCGTTGGTCCCAACGCAAAGGCTGCTGTTGAGGCTATGAAGGACGGCGATATCATCCTTCTCGAAAATACCCGTTACAGAAAAGAAGAAACCAAGAACGGCGAAGAGTTCTCCAAAGAACTCGCTTCTCTCTGCGACGTATTCGTAAACGACGCATTCGGCACTGCTCACAGAGCACACTGCTCTAACGTCGGCGTTGCCAGCATCGTTGACACCGCTGTTGTCGGCTACCTCATTCAGAAGGAAATCCAGTTCCTCGGCAATGCCGTTGAGAATCCTGTCCGTCCCTTCGTCGCTATCCTCGGCGGCGCAAAGGTTGCTGACAAGCTCAACGTCATCTCCAACCTGCTCGAGAAGTGCGACACGCTCATCATCGGCGGCGGTATGGCTTACACCTTCCTCAAGGCTCAGGGCAAGGAAGTCGGCAAGTCCCTCGTAGACGACAGCAAGATCGACTACTGCAAGGAAATGATGGACAAGGCTGAGAAGCTCGGCAAGAAGCTCCTCCTCCCCATCGACACCACCATCACCAAGGATTTCCCCGATCCGATCGACGCTCCTATCGAAGTCACTGTTGTCGATACCATTCCCGCTGACATGCAGGGTCTCGACATCGGCACCAAGACCGCTGAACTTTATGCTGACGCTGTCAAGTCCGCCAAGACCGTTGTCTGGAACGGACCTATGGGCGTTTTTGAGAATCCGATTCTCGCAAAGGGCACCATCGCTGTTGCAAAGGCTCTCGCAGAGACCGAAGCAACCACCATCATCGGCGGCGGCGATTCCGCTGCGGCTGTCAACAATCTCGGCTTCGGCGACAAGATGTCCCACATCTCCACCGGCGGCGGCGCTTCCCTTGAATTCCTCGAGGGCAAAGAGCTTCCCGGCATCGCCTGCCTCAACGAGAAATAATTTCTTTAGGGTAAAGGTTGAAGGGTGAGAAAAAAATAGCGAGCTTGTGAGCTTATGTTTCAGCGCGCAGCGCTCCAACATTATTCACTATACGTTATTCACTATTCACCATTCACTTAGCGAGCGAATGCGAGCGCCTTTGCTCCACACTCCAAACTCAACACTGAATGAAGGCGGGGCTGATTCCGTGCAGGCTTTGGACTGCTTTTCCGGAGTCGGCTCCGTATTGCTTTTTACAGAAACAATTCAAATCAATCAATGAAAGGTATGACGAAAAAATGAACAAGACACTTCGCAAGGCTGTTATCGCCGGCAACTGGAAGATGAATAAGACTCCCGCAGAGACCACCGTACTCATCAATGAAATCGCTCCCCTGGTAAAGGACGCGGACTGTGACGTTCTCGTATGCGTTCCCTTTGTTGACCTCCAGAACGCTCTGGAAGCCACTAAGGACACCAACATCAAGGTCGGCGCGGAGAACTGCCACTGGGCAAAGAGCGGCGCATTCACCGCTGAAGTCAGCGCGGAAATGCTCACCTCCATGGGCGTGCAGTACGTCATCATCGGTCACAGCGAACGCAGACAGTATTTCGGCGAAACCGACGCTACCGTCAACGCAAGAACAAGAGCAGCGCTTGACGCAGGCATGACCGCCATCGTTTGCGTCGGCGAGACGCTCGACCAGCGTGAAGCCGGCGTGACAGAGTCCCTTGTCCGCGAGCAGACCACAAAGGCACTCGAAGGCGTTACCGCTGAGGAGCTTGACAGAATTATTATCGCTTACGAGCCTGTCTGGGCGATCGGCACAGGCAAGACCGCAACCGCTGCACAGGCCAACGAAGTCTGCAAGATCATCCGCGACCTCATCGGCGAGCTTTACAGCGCAGAGGCAGCAGACAAGATGGTCATTCAGTACGGCGGTGATCGGCGGCGCTTCCCTCGTTGCCACCAAGTTTGCAGCCATCGTCGCAGCAGCCAGCAGATAAGAAAGAAAAAAAGCAAGCGCGCAGCGCAATTATGGGGTCCAGGGGGCAAGGCTCCCTGGCAGGTGCAGGGCAGCGCCCTGCCGGGAGCATGAGGGCAGCGCCCTCATGAGGGAGGCAACGCCGACCGAGCAAGACGCACCCAAGTCCTAAACGGACTCAGGCGAATACAGAACCAGTCTTAAATTGAGATTGACCTTGTCCCCCCGGCAATAAGCCCCCCGATCATTCCCAGCAGCACTGCCGCATATTTTCAAATCTGCGGGATAACACATGGAAAGGAACGCATAATTATATGAAAAAACCCCTTGTTCTTTGCATCATGGACGGCTACGGCATCAAGGACGCTTACGGCAACGCCATTGTAGCCGCAAGCAAGCCAAATCTTGACAAATTCTTTTCGGAAAACGCCTACACCACCATCGGCGCTTCGGGAATGGCGGTCGGTCTTCCCGACGGACAGATGGGCAACAGCGAAGTCGGTCACACCAACATGGGCGCCGGCAGAATCGTCTATCAGGAACTGACCAGAATCACCAAGTCCATCAAGGACGGCAATTTCTTTGAAAACGAAGCACTTAAAGGCGCTATGGAAAACTGCAAGGCGAACGGCAGCGCACTTCACCTCATGGGTCTTATGAGTGACGGCGGCGTTCACAGCCACATCACCCATCTCTACGCCATTGTGGAAATGGCTAAGAAGTACGGTCTGACTGAGGTTTATGTGCATTGCTTCCTCGACGGCCGTGACGTTCCGCCTGCTTCCGGCGCGGATTACGTTGCGCAGCTCCGCGACAAGCTGGCAGAAATCGGCGTAGGCAAGATTGCCACCGTCATGGGCAGATATTACGCCATGGACAGAGACAACCGCTGGGAGCGCGTTGTCAAGGCATATTCCGCCATCGTATACGGTGAAGGCATCCAGAATCCCGATCCGGTCGCGGCAATAAGGGCTTCCTATGAGCAGATCGACGAGGAAGGCAAGAACATCACCGACGAATTCGTCATTCCGGTTGTCTGCACCGAGGGCGCAGGCATGAAGGCAAACGACTCGGTCATCTTCTTCAACTTCCGTCCCGACCGCGCCAGAGA
>ONID01000027.1 GCA_900317765.1 uncultured Eubacteriales bacterium
TTATCACCATCTTTTTCTCCGAATCGTTGGATCATAGTTTCCTACTGATTGCATTTCTTCTCGCTGTGTGTGCAGCGATGAGGGAAAAAACGGAAAAATACATCCAAGTGTCAGATTCCAACGCATTGTCATGGATAGGAGACAGGTCATATCACATTTATCTGATTCATCAGAAT
Organism: uncultured Eubacteriales bacterium; assembly: GCA_900317765.1. Classification (GTDB taxonomy): domain Bacteria; phylum Bacillota; class Clostridia; order Oscillospirales; family Acutalibacteraceae; genus RUG762. Next base: position 177 of record ONID01000027.1, read on the forward strand.
ATCGGTTATATGGTGATCAACGGTATGCTGTACGTTGGTTGGCCGTATGTTTCCGGCTTACTTTTTGCCGTCATTGTTGCCATTAGTCTGGGAAGCATCTTGTATTATCTTGAAAAGAATGTACTCACGGGGAGAAGCGCAGGATGAATAAGGCGCGTACCTCTTTTGCCGAAGACAGTGGACGGCTGTGATGAAGGGTCTTTCTTCTCTGATCGGGGAGCTCACAAACGCATGGAAAATTCAGCAGCCGCTTGGAGGTAATATTGTTGCTGACATCTATTCAGAATTTACTAAAAGCTTTAGATGACCATCACATTACATACTGCCATTGGAAGAGCAACGAGCATCTGAAAGAGGCATTAGACGGAAATACAGATCTGGACATGTTATTTGATCCCGTTCATCGGACAGAAATAGAGCGTGTATTGGACGAATGCGGACTGAAACGCTTCCGTGCCACACCACTGATGCAATATAACGGATTTATACCGCTTATTCCAGGTTTTCGTCGTGGGCGGTTCGCACCAAAAGAGAAATATTCTGGCTCTATGGCGGAGCGAAGAGAAGGTTAGGATTGAGCAATTATACAGCCAGTCGACGCATTTCTCCATCAGGAGGCTTGGTGGTAGCCATTTTGGGCTGTGACGGCGCCGGAAAATCCACAACGCTTTCTTATGTCAAAAGGGAATTCAATAAGAAACTCGACGTCGTTTCTGTCTATCTGGGAAGCGGTGACGGAAGCAGCTCCATTCTGCGCAAGCCGATGAAGCTGGTGGCAAGGAAGGTGGGCGGAAAAGGAGTCGGTCATGCCGTTGAAAAGGAATATGCCGAAAACAAACGCATTTCTATTAAATCAAGACTATATTCTGTGGCTAAAATTCTGTGGGCTGTCACACTGGCCAAGGAAAAAAAGAAGAAGCTTCGAAATATAGTCAAGGCAAGAAACAACGGTCTTCTTGTGCTGACCGACCGGTATCCTCAAATCATCATCCCCGGCGCAAGCGATGGCCCTCTGCTGTCAAGATACCGCAGCGGAAAAGGGCTGCTAAAGCGTATTGCCGACTGGGAAGAGAGAATATATGAATTGTTTGCCCGGAATGCTCCCGATCTGGTCATCAAGCTGACGGTTTCACCCGAAACGGCCATCAAAAGAAAACCTGAAATGACTGTGGAGGAAATCCGAAACAAGCATAGTATTATCATGAATCTGGATATCTCGGAACACATTGCCATCATTGATACTTCCAGACCATTTGAAAAAACCCGTGGGGAAGTGATGAAGAAAATATGGGAAATGATTTGAAAAATACAGTCTTTCTTGAGTTTTACGGATTACCGGGAAGTGGGAAAAGCATTATTTCACACCTTTTGGCCAACAGATATAGTGAAGCAGGCAAGACAGTTGCTGAACCTACTTATCGATTAGACCACCAGTGTCATGCATTAAAGAGAAAATGCATAAAAACCAGACGCACTATATCTTATTGTTTCTCACACAAAAACAGTTTCGCAGCATTAGTAAAGCTGATGAAAGAAACAGGTTCCATCAGCTTTACAGAAAAGATTTCACAGATAGTAAATATTTGTTCAAAATTATATTGCTATGAAAAGTATAGTTTTCAATATGATTATGTTATTTTCGATGAAGGAATATGTCAATCTATCGTTTCATTGTCTATGAGAGATCAGGGAAATATTGAAAAAAGCGAGTTGGATTTATTCGCATTATTGGATCAATATAACACGATCAGGATTTATATAAGAACAACTATTGATGTTGCTTTGGAAAGAATGAACAACAGACCTGAAAACGATTCAAGGATTGAAAAAATGAACAATACGGATTTAAAAGCGGAGATGTTAAAGCAAATGCAAATGACATGTGAGCTGTTAAGCTGCACATTTTCCGTTTCCGGCGAAAGACCTATCAACGAAATTGTAGATAGTATGATGGAATCTATCCGGGAAAATAGCAACTAAACAAGAAAAAAAGGACAAACGATATGGTTAAACAAGTTGTATCTCTATCCAATCAATCCATTCTCGTCACCGGCGCAGCAGGCTTCATCGGCGCGAATCTCGTGCTGCGTCTGCTGCGTGAAACAACCGGAAGCACGATCCTCGGCGTAGACAATCTGAATGATTATTATGACGTCAATCTCAAGCATTACCGGCTCGGTCTGATTGAAGAAGCCGCCAAGGAAAGCGGGAGCAGGTGGCAGTTCATCAAAGGCTCCATCGCAGATAAATCCTTAATCGACAGCCTGTTTGAGAAGTACAAACCGTCCGTTGTCGTGAACCTTGCGGCGCAGGCAGGTGTTCGCTATTCGATAAATCATCCTGACGCCTACATCGAAAGCAATATCATCGGTTTTTACAATATTCTTGAATCCTGCCGTTACCATTGCGTTGAGCATCTGGTATACGCTTCCAGCTCGTCGGTGTATGGCGGCAATAAAAAGATACCATTCAGCGAGGAGGACAAGGTGGACAACCCGGTTTCGCTTTATGCCGCCACCAAAAAGAGCGATGAATTGCTTGCTCACGCCTACAGTAAGCTCTATCAGATTCCGTCCACCGGATTGCGCTTCTTTACGGTATATGGACCCGCAGGACGACCGGATATGTTCTACTATTCGGCAACCCGCAAGCTCACCGACGGAGAGGTCATTAAAATATTCAATGACGGTCACTGCAAACGCGATTTTACCTATATTGACGATATCATCGAGGGAGTCGTGCGCGTGATGCAGGGTGCTCCTGTGAAAACGACCGGAGAGAACGGTCTTGCGACTGCTCCCTATGCCATCTATAATATCGGCGGAGGTCAGCCGGAGAATCTGCTGGATTTTATAGACGTATTGCAGAAAGAACTGGTTCGGGCGGACATATTGCCGGAGGATTACGATTTTCAGGCGCACAGGGAACTGGTCGGTATGCAGCCGGGAGATGTGCCGGTTACCTACGCCGATTGCTCCGCCCTGGAGTCGGATTACGGATTCAAGCCGCAGACAGACATTTCTCACGGTCTGCGGTCATTTGCCGAGTGGTATAGAAACTACTATTTGAAAGGCTGACGTTCTTATGCATGGCAAGCGGCAAGCTATCGGTAATCATTGTTTTTTTCCATATACAGCGGTCAAGCACTGCGCGTGCCGTTCTGCGACTGGCGCATGTGTGATAAAACTATAAAAGCGTATGTGCTTCTTCTGACGTTGATACTCAGAATCACACATACGCTTTTTTATTTGGCTTTATTCAGTTTATCAGGAGAACTACCGGATGGTGATCGTCTCGGCATCGGATGTGACGGTGTTGCCCGCGGAGTCGGTGACGACGCAGCGCACCTGCATTCCCTGCCATGTGGCATTGGCTGTCGCTGTGGTGGATGGAGTCGTTCTCGCGCCCCAGTTGCTCCATGAGGCTGCGCCGGATTTCCTGTACTGCCACTGGTATTGCAAGCCGCTGCCGGTTGCCTTGACGGTGAAGGTCGCGCTGCTTCCCGCTGCAACAGGCACATTGCCCGGCTGGGTCGTGATGGAAAGCACGCTGACCGTCACGGTGTTGGAATTGAGCGTATTGCCGCTGCCGTCGGTGATCTTGCAGTAGAGCTGGATGCCGTCCCACGTGTTGTTAGGCGAAACGGTTTAGCTTGCATGAGTTCTTCCGTTCCAGACGCTGAAGGAAGTCTGCCCCTTCTTTTTGAAATACCACTGGTATTTCAGACCGCTGCCGATGGCTGTCACACCGGACGGAATGCACACATTCCATTGCTGCTGTGTGCCTTTGAAATAGATCACTTTAAATACATCGCAATTGGCAAACGCCATTGATTCGATGTCTGTGATGGATGCCGGAAGGGTTATGGATGGCAGCGAACGGCAATTGCTAAAAGCAGCAGAGGGAAGGATTGTGACACCGTCCGGGACAATCACTTCTTTGAGTTTGAGGCATCCCCCAAAGCCTTCGACAGGAATGGAAGTGATGTTTTTGGGTAACCTGAGTTCTTCCGCTGCAGCGCAAGTTCTAAAGGCCGCTTCATCCAGGGACGTCACGGAGTCGGGAAGGATTATTTCCTTGATGTAAAGATTACCGAATGCACGTTCACCGATGGATGTGACAGTATTCGGAATGAACACGGTTGAGAGCTGCCTGCAATTGTAGAATGTTTCCTTGCCGATTACCTTCACAGTCTCCGGTATACTGACATGGGAAGCCGTACCGTGGTACTTGATCAGTACGCCGTCCTTTATTTCAAAAGCGTCATCTGTGGAGGTGTGTTTCACCTCTGCCCCTCGAACAGCAGCCCCTCCCGATGAGAACGCGTCACGGGATATTCCCGCCGCGAACGCCGCGTTGCCTGCCGACAGGAACGTGGCTGCCGACAGGAACACGACCGCCGACAGCACCGTCTCAAACAGCTTTCTGAATTTCATAAAATCAGTCCTTTCATGATTTGCTGTATGGTTTTTGAGCTTGATTTTCGCCGGAATGATTTGACTGCATTATCCATTATCAACAAAAGATTCGCAATACTTTTCTGATTATTATCAAATCTGATTTTTCCGTCATTCATCCCCCAGGCAGATATGTATATAATTTTCACCGACATAACGTTCGGACATGCAGTTCAGGCATTTCATCCACGGCAGACGCATTTCATCCGTTAAGGAGTTGCCAATGAAAAAACGCCGTGCTATACTGATGTCAGAAAGGATGGTTGATTCATATGTGGACCAAAATTATTTTATCTGTTCTGGCGGTATTGGAAATCGGTTTTCTGGGTTGGGATTTAGTGAGCAAAACCACCCACTACCGGCTCAAAGCGGTGTTCCGACTCGGAGCCGCGGCCATTCTCACCCTGCTGATGGCGTCCGGCGTACTGCAAGGCGTTTCACGGTACGCGGGTATCATTGCCCTGCTCACGGTGATGGGAATCGTTTCGCTGATCACGCTGCGCAAAAAGGGCGAGCGCGAAATCAATAAACCTGTCCGACGCGTCTGGCGCTCGGTCGGAAGCATGGCGCTTTATCTGACGGCTATGATCCTTGCGATTCTATTCCCTCAGGTGGAGGAAATCGCCGTGACAGGCGACTATGCGATTCAGACGCAGCTGTACACATGGCAGGACGAAGCCCGCGCGGAGACATTTGCGAAAAACGGCGAAAAACGCAGCGTCACGGTGCAGTTCTATTATCCTGAAGCGGCGGGACGCTATCCGCTGGCGCTGTATTCCCACGGCGCGGCATCCACGATGGACGCGAACGATTCCACCTGCCGGGAGCTTGCTTCCCACGGGTATGTGGTGGCAGCGGTGGCACACCCCTATCATGCGATGTTTGTCACCGACGCAAACGGCGTCACGACTTCCGTGGATTCGGAATTCATGCAGCTTTCCATGAGCGGTCCTCTGACCCACACCAATGAGGAAATGCTGGCGTATTACAGAGAATGGATGAAGACCCGCACGGACGATCTGCATTTTGTGCTGGACACGATTCTGACACACACGGCGAGGAAGGACGCGGACGTGTTCGCCCGCATTGATCCGGAGCACATCGGACTTTTCGGACATTCCATGGGCGGCGCAGCCTGTGAAGCGCTGGGTCGGCAGCGGGATGACGTCGACGCGGTGATCGTGCTGGAAGGCATGATGCTCGGCGAACTGACCGGCGCGGATGAAACCGGATTCACCTATAACAGCACCCCCTATCCCCTTCCGCTGCTCGACGTGAATTCCGACTCTGTCGCTTCCCATGGCGCAGAGCAGATGTTCGGCAGCCGGGAATACGTCAATTTCAGCATCGTGAAGCACTCCGCCGACGCCCGTGAAGTGACCTTCCGCGACGCGGCGCACATGAATTTCTGCGACCTTCCGGTGCTTTCTCCCCCGCTTGCGGGAATGTTCGGCGTTGGAAGCCGTGACCCGCGGGAATGCATTGCAACCGTCAACGGCATCGTGCTGGAATACTTCGATCATTACCTGAAGAACGAAACTTCGCTTGACATTCAGGAGGAGTATTGATTTTCAGCCAAAAATATGCTATCATGATGACAGTCTGAAAAAAGGAATGAACGCCGCATGAAGGTATCCATCAGGAATATCGACGCTCTTTCGGAAGAGCAGGTTGTCATCGAATGCGTCAGCGTCACGCCGGAAATCGAAGAAATCCGAGCCTTTGCGCAGGCAAAAGGACAGGGGCTTTCAGGGGTGACCGACGGCGGAGAGATGGAGCGCATACCGCTGGACAATGTGTGTTATTTTGAAGCGGTGGATGAAAAATGCTTTGCCTGTACCGAAAAGAAGGTGTACGAAATCAGGCAGCGGCTTTACGAAATCGAAAAGGCGTATGAAGCGTATTATTTTGTCCGCTGCTCAAAATCAGTGGTGCTTAACCTGATGAAATTAGGGAGCATCAGTCCGGCACTGGGCGGACGCTACACCGCGCACATGAAGAACGGCGAGAAGCTGATCATCTCGCGCAAATACGCCCCTGCCGTGATCGGAAGGGTCATGAATCAGAAAGGGTGACAGGAATGTTCAATCACAAAAACGGCGGGCTGCTGTCCCGTTATCTGATCGCCTTTTGCGTGATTACCACCGCACTGTGTCTCGCGGAGGGCATCTTGGGAAGCTGGCTGCTCCCCGGCAGTCAGCTTTCCTACAGCGCCTACTTTGTGCCTCCCGGATTCGGGCTGCTGACCGCGCTGACGGGCATCGTGGTAGAATCGCGCAGGGTGCTGTCCGTCTGGGAAACGGTCTTCCGACTGGTTATGCAATGGCTGCTGATCTTAGGGCTGGTGTTCGGCGTCAATCTGTTGGTCGGCTATCGCTTTACGCCTTTGATGGCAGGAATAGTCGCGGCGGAAGTGACCGTCATTTTCCTCTTTGTCTATTTTGTCATGTGGCTCAACGAGCGGCGCATCGCCAACGCCTTCAACCGGGAACTCGCCGCTCTGCAATTCCGGCAGGACAACTGACTCACGCGCTGATTCCACCATTTTCCGATAATCCAATACGACCGAAGGGGCTGCCACACTCACTCGTGCGACAGCCCCTTTTGCGTTATTGAAATAATTAGGATAATGGCAGTTATGCCCTTGCAGTGTTAAAACGAATATCGAGTTCTTTGTTCAAAAGGTCTTCGAAGCCGTCGACAGGCAAGGGCTTGGAGAAGTAATAGCCCTGCACGATGTCACAGCCCATTTTCCGAAGCATCTGAAGCTCGATTTTATCCTCAACGCCTTCGGCAATGACAGGAATCTTCATTTCCTTTGCGAGGTCCAGAATCAGTTTGACCAGCTGCACGGCGGTTTCGCTGTTGTGCATATTGACAATGAAGGATCTGTCCATCTTGAGAACGTCGATCGGCATAGAGGACAGCATGCCGAGTGAAGAGTAACCCGTGCCGAAATCATCCAGCTCAATCTCAAAGCCCTTCTTCCGGAGGCCTTCGATAATGCGGATCACCCGATCAGCGTTTTCGGTATAGGCGGATTCGGTTACTTCCAGCTTGAGGGCGCTGTGATCAAGTCGGTTGTCCCTGACAGAATCGTCATACACAACAAGCGGTTCCTTGGTGTACTGACCGCGTGACATGTTGCAGGCAATACGCGCCCTGACGTACATCTCTTCCGGCTCCATTTTTGTCTGCTCCGGGAGAACGCCCATGCGCAGACGCACCTTGACTTTGGGAAGCATCTCGTCCACTTTGCCTTGCAGTTTGTCAAGAAGCTGCTTGTAGTTGTTCTGGTGCCAGCAGAAAACACAGAAGTGATCCGCCTCTATTCGTCCGACAATGGTATCCGACTCATTGAATACCGCCTTGATCTGTTCGGCAAGCGTGCTGAGCACCGTATCGCCGAATTCCTGACCGTTGAGTGCGTTGATGGAGTGGAAACGCTCAATATCAAGCACGATAGCGTCCATCGGCTTTTTCCTGCGCTTTTCCTGCATACGTCTGGCGTACTCAAAGAGGAAGTTTTTGCTGTAAACACCGGTCAGGTGATCCGTTTCCGCGGCAGCGATCAGCTTTTCGCTCTTTCTGGCTTTTTTCTTATTCATGAGAATGTGAATGACCAGCAGAAGAATCAGCATAAGCACGGCAACGACGACGCCCAGCACCTCGGTCAGATGCTGCATGAGGAACTCCGTCGTGGTGAGCTTCTCTTCCTTTTCGGATATGTACTTCGTCATAACAGAATTGGTTTTGGAAGAGGGAACCATGCTGATGGTTTTGTTGATAATGGAATAAAGCTCCGTCTCGCCGCTTTTCAGCGCGAAGGCGTTTTCCATGCCCAGACCGGTGGAAATAGGCGTCAGATCAAGCTTTTTGCATTGCTTGGTGAGATTGTTGTAACGGAAGTTGCTGACAAGGACAGTGTCCGCCTCACCTTTGGCGACTGCATCAAGACAAGACTTGATGTCGGGGTAGTAGACCTTTTCATAATCGGGGAATTTCTCACTCAGTATCTTTTCGTAGTTGGTGTTGCCTTCATCAACCGCAGCCTTCACTTTCAGTCTGCTGCCAAAGTTATCCTTTGCGTCAGTGCGGACAATCTCGTACAATTCTGCGCTCATAATGGAAGGCGTGATGACGAGATTCATGTCCTCCGCGTCGGACTCTCCGAAATTGGCGGGAAATACGCAGTTGACATCTCCCGACAGGAGAGCGTCCAGGGCCTCCTTGATCGTGTGAAAGGCCACCGGGTCAAATTTCAGATCGGTATCCCGAAGAACGCCTGAAGCGTGTCTGAGGTATTCTTTCAGCGCGCCAGTCAGCTCTCCTGTTTCTTCGTCTTCGGCACAGAAGGGCAGGTAATCCGCCATGTATCCCACCTTGATGGAGTCATGCTGCGAAAGCCACGACTTTTCCGAATCGTTCAGAAAGATGTTGGAGCCGAGACTCGAGAAGAATTGGTCATACAGCTTCTGAACGTAATAGTAATCATCGCCTTGTATTCTGTTCATTGCGGAATCCAGTTCGCCAAGAAGATCGCCGCGATTATTGTTCACGACAAAATAGAAGTTTGACGAACCGATTTTGTAGAGCGGTACTGTCAGGTTGGGATCTGCATAAACATTCAGCGTGACAAGCGCGTCGATTTCACCGCTTGTCAGTTTTTTGAGAAGGCTGTCCTTACTGCCGTTCAACTCGACGACTTCCGTCTCCAGCCCGTGGGATTCCGACCATTCGATAAACAGGGTTTCCTGATAGGAGCCGGCGTTCACGCCGATCTTCTTACCGTTGAAGGAACTGTAATCATTCATGGTGATCTCGGTGTTTTCGGGAGAGACATAAATATAATAGTCCTGGGTTCCCATCGGTACAGAACCGAACAGCATCTGCTCCGCGCGTTCCTCGGTATAGGAAACATCGCTCATCAGGTCGATCTTGCCTTCACGAGCATCTGCATCAGTTCCGGCCAGCTACCTTCAACATATTCGTATGTCCAGCCGGTGTAAGCGGCGATTTTCTGCTGATAGGAATACGCATAACCGGTTCGCCGTCCGCTGGCATCGGTTGTGTTGAAGGGCGATTCATACCATCCGACGCGCACAACCTTGCCGGAAGACTTTGCGTAAGCCGTAAAAGGAAGTGCAAACGCTGCCAGCATGACAAGGCACAGCGACATCGCCGTCAGCCTTTTCATGCCTATAAATGACAATCTGAATCTTTTCATCCTTATTCTCTCGCTTTCCTCATATTGAGTATAAAATCTTCAATATTATAGCACAAATGATCGGATATTGACCATCCCCAGCAAAAAGTTCACAATAAATACACATTTTGTCGGTTGCGTCATAAACCATGAAACCCACGTCAGCAAAACAACCGCCGCCGCTCCGCCGATGATGTACGACACCGTCTGATTTTTTTGCTGCCGGATCGCTGCTTTGGTGCACTCAGTGAAAACGACTGTACAGAGAAAGCGATTTCTCTGTACAGTCGTCAATTGGATTTATGCTTCATCGGACTTCCGCCGTGTCTTCGACTTTTTGCGAAGCAGCAGCAGGAAGGCTCCTACAGACAGCAGCAGCACAGCGCCTGCGGCGGTAAAACCGACGGTAACTCCGGTCGGCACCGAGCCGCCGCGTGCGTTGACGTAGGAAACGGTGATTACGTTGTCTTCACCTGAAATGCTGTTGTTGGAAACCACGCCTGAAACGGTGTTGCCGGACAGCTTATTGTTGTCAGCGTCTGTGATAGTGGGGGTATAGCCTGTGACGGGTGTTTCCGTAATGGAATAGGGCGTTCCGAGCGTGAGATCGGGAATGACAAGTGCCTGTCCGTGTCTGAGTTCGACATTGGCCTCACCGTTATTAAATGTCACTTTAATATTGTCATCGCCCGATTCCGTATGAATCAGACAGGGGATTTGACCGTTCAGAGAGGATGCTCCACTGCCGATCGTGATCGTAAAGTTGAAGTACTCGAAGTGGCTTGCAAAGGTACCTTCGACGCTCTTGCTCACCTTCAGCGAAGCTGTGGGAAGTCTGTTGGTAATCAGACCCCTGTTGGTCGAAAATCCATCCAGAGGCGCACGGTTCTGATTGGCATAGGATGTCGAGACATCCGAGTCACTGTAAACATTGCCGTTGCCAAACTCAACAATCTGCTCGACGTAGTATTCCCATTCGGTCAGATTGCCGTTTTCATCTGTATAGTATTTCTCGAGGTCTTCCACCTCCAGCTGGTATTTGACATCGCTGCGTCTCAAACGCTTGACGATATACTTATCATCAGAAGCCGCTCCGGGTGCAACATTTGGTTTTACTTCCAAAAGATCCGTCCCGCTTCCGGGCAGTGAAAGGGACATCAGAAAACTCGGATCGTATCCATCTTCATATCCCAATTCGGTCTTCATTTGTTCGGGCGTCATGCCCTTAGGACGACGGCGGAGCGGAATTTTGAGTGTAATACCCTGCGGCCATTCGTCTCCCGAGATATGCTCCCACTGTACCGTGACACTGAAATCCGTCTTGGCGGGCTTGTTGGTGATGGTTCCGTTATTAACCGCGTAGGATAGGTTCTCGGTGTAGGATGCTTCATATCCCGGCGTGCAGCTGATTTCCTTGACAATGTAATTGAGCGGAACATCCTGGTCAGTGACCGTCGGCAGATTATCAAAGACTGCCGTCCACTCCGTGCTCGCCGGAGGGAGATTGTCAGGGTCGAGATTATAGACCATATCCTGATCCTCCACCATCCTTGCCTTGGAAGGATCGGTACCCGTATAGGAGAAGAGGCGGAAGGTGGTACTCGCATTGATCGGTACCTGAGGACTCCATTTCTTTTTCACACTGAAGGAAGTGGATTTCTTGACGTTTTTAAAGGTCAGGCTGTCGGTCGACTGACCGGTGGACGTGTCATAGAAAGCCATGACGGGGTTATTGCCCTGAGGCTGATAGCCATTGAATGAGGTGGCTTCCCTGACAGCGTAAATCTGATTGACCAGCGTAGTGCCTTCCTCTGTTTTTACTTCCTTCTGCTGGGGAAGATTGAGGAAGGTTGCCTGTCCGGGAACGAATTCGCCGTTTTTGTCCGCCACGCCGTCGAGCGTGACGCTTTGGACGGGATCGCCTTCCGTCTGACCGGCTGCGGTATCATAGCGATAGATTTCGAGCTTCACCGCAAGGCCGGTAGGCCAGTTGATTTCCGTGGTTCCATCGGCATTGTACCAGCGCTTGATGACCTTCTTGTCCACAGTGGCAATCGAGTAGGTGTTGGTGACGTTGAGTGTACGGGGATTGGCAGCCTTCAGGTGCGCCTGGGTGATGTCAAAGTCAATCTGTAAGCCGTCATAGGTAGTCGTATTCGTATCCGAAACGGAACTGCCGACATTGTCATCCAAAAGCATACTGGCGGAAAAACGTGAACTGGGATGCGCATTCCTTACCGCACTGTTGCCCGATTCGATAAGCCTGTATTTGCCCTGCGTCAGGCTGCTGAACCTGAACTCGGAATCTGTAAAATCCTTGTACGATATTTCACTGTACGGGCTTACGGTTTCACCGGCGGGAATATAATCCGCCCATGCTTCCGTCTCCGTGTTCAGTTTTTGCAGCTTGAATCTGATGTTTTCCTTATCCGCAGTCGTCAGTTCCACATTGCCCTTGACTTCCTTGGTGACAATGAAATCGACCGCTTCCGGCGTGTTGCGGATTTTCAGCACATCGCCGTCAAGGTAATGGTATTCGTTGTAGTTGACGGTGCCGTCATCGTTAATGGTGAACAGATAATAGATATTGTCCTGGGAGAATCCCGACGGTGCCTGTTCTTCATGGAGAATATAAATTTTGTTGGTTTTCAGGTTCTGTCCATGCTTATCCGAAGTCAGCTTGATCTTGACATAACCGTCTTTGCCGGGTTCGTCGCCGGAAGTAAACACAACATCCTGATTCTGGAGATCCTTGATGGGAATTCTTTGGGGTGTATTGTCCGCATTATACAGCAATTTGCCATTGGCATCCGTCACACCTTCGAAGAGGGCAAATTTGGCGCCGTTCACTCCTTTTTCCATATGACCGGAGCAGTACTTGAAAAGCATGAGTGATGCATTCTGAGCGGATCCGTGAGAACTGGAAGTGACCTTGGTGCTTTCCGCGATACCGGCACTGTACCCCAGCACCGAAACATTGTTGCTGAAGGAAACGGTATCGGCTGTGCTGTCCTCTTTCCTCACGACAGCGGCTCTGTATGTGATGGTGACGTGCGTTTCGTCGGGGATGAAGAAGGTGCCGGTGTTGCCGCGATAATCGTAATGGATCTGACTGGCGGCTTCCGGCGGTTCGGTGACATATTGGATACTCTCGTAGTCCACCGACAGCGTATCGGAATACTCATCCTGCACCGTCATTTCGCAGCCGTCGTTCAATTTCAGCCTGTAGGGATTGATGTCTATGGTAAAATTATACCTTGGCTGTGTTTCGGTCGAATACTCCTCATCGTAACTGTATTCCTTTGTGACCGGCTTGAGGTCATTCTTTTTCGTATAATAGGCAATGGCGGTGGTCGTATTGCCGCGGCAGCTGGCGGTATTCGTAAACGAGGCAGGATTGTTGCCGTTGTCTATCACCATACGTTCCAGCTCTGCCATCGCCTCTATATTGCGCGGCATCAGGTAGTAATTCACCACATAGAAGGGGTAGTAATTGCCGTTCTCCTTCTTGAAGAAATTCATATCCTTAAAGGTGAACCGTGCGCCGGTGGCTGTTTCCTCCACCTTCATATGGTCACTCTCCATCACACGGTACCCCTGCGCGTTTTTCACACCGCGCACCTGACGGCGAACTTCACCGGCGGCAGGCACTCCATCGACGGTATCTTCATAAATGCGGAGGGATTTGCCGTATGTCGCGCTGGGAGTTTCATTGCGGATGTCGTTCTGACCGGCAAAGCTCGGATAGAGCCAGTTAATCCACGCGTGATCGGGATATATTTCTTTGGCGTCATCCTGCTGTACGTTATACTCTTCCACCTGCACATAACAGTCAATGCCGTCATATGTTATTCCGTCTCTCTTTCTGACGCAATGGAACTTTGACGCGTCAACAAGAGTAAACAGCGATGTATCGAAGGAATCCTCAATGACAAGCTCATCATCCGTGCTGACGCCGTTGACGGCAACATAATACTGATAGATCGGATAACTGATTTTCTCTCCGTTTTGGGTGAGGATAGGATCGCCGTTGTCATCGTTTGATATCCCTGGCAAAGCTGCTGTCGGTAAATTCCACCTGAATGCCGGTTCCGTCCGTGAAATAGAAATTCACCATTTCAACCGTGCCGTAACGCTGGGGTGTAATTTTTTTCCCCGCCTCATCAAGTCCCAATTTATCATTGGATGTCGGGCTGATGGACGAAATGTCATCCACTGATTTGGTGATGCCCAGCGCGGTGAACAGCTCCGCAAAAGTTTTGGTTTGTCCTGCGGTAGTTGTGTAGGGATAGATATTGTCCAAAAACTGGCGCATTGGTGCCTTGAACGTTACCGTGTTAGAGGCATGCCCTCCCTGTTCCGAACCTCCGGCTTCATCGGTTGAAGCGTCAGTCGCGGTCTCCCCTGCGCCGGGTTGCGCAGAGGCGATATCCGTAGGTGACACAGCCGCCGATACGGACGTTATGTACTGCGGCGCTATCGGCAGAATTCTCTGTGAGGGAATGTTCCATCGGCTCGGTCATTGCTCATACCCGTCCTTCCCTGCGGACGATGTTCTGACATGGCGACCGATACCCCACATGCCAAGCAGCACAGCAAATCCCATCAATCCAAACGCCCAATAGGAAATTGCTTCACCTGTTGTCGGGGAAGACAATTTGGAATCATCTTTTTTGGAACTGCCGCCATTCGGATCGTCATCCTTCGGGCTGTCAGCATTCGCATCCTGCTTCTGCTGTTCGGCTACGGCTCGCTTGTCGTTATTTCTGAAGACAGCTGATTCGAGCTTACCGTCCTGACCGTCCTGACGGACGTCGAGGGTTGCGTTGAGTCCGCTGTCCCCGTCGTCTCCGTTGACAACGCGCACGGTGATAGTATATGTAACATCTTCCGTAATCACATTGTCGTCACCGGTTGCTTTTTCCTGCTTCATGGTGTAGAGATAATCCCCGGGTTCCGTAAAGGCGGCGCGTTCAAAAATGAATTCATCCGTTTCACCGGGTTTCAGAATCGTCTCGGTCTTGTCCGGAAGGGGTGAAACCGTATCATTGTTATCCTTCCGCTCGAATGTAATAAGAAATGATGCTTCTTCCGACAGTTTCCCGCCGACATCCTTTACTTCCACAGGGACATAGAGGTATTCCTCACCCTCCGCCCATACGGAACCGGCAGACCATGTCAGGCAAAGCGTCAGCAGTGTGGCAAGGCTGATCATCAGACGAATACGCTGGCGTTTCATGTTGTCCATCCTCCTTTATTGTTTAGAAATACGGAAAGAAAAAACGTATCCCCTATAAAAAGTCATATCAGAATATGTTGGTACTGTCATAATACTGTGTTTATTATATCACAATTGACCAATCAAGTCAATTGTATTTCCGATAATTATCCAAAAATCGTTTGCTCAGTAGGGAGATGCTGATAATATGCTCAAAATTCCAGCACAATCAAAAGCCGCAAAGGACGAAAAGAAGGTGTATGAAAAACGGAGCTTCTCACAAAAATCTTGATTTTTCTCTTGACATTAAGAAATACATGCGCATAATATTATTAGAATGTGATAAAGGAGACGTATGGTAATGTTCATTAATCATTTTTCCCGCAAGGGTATTGCAGCGGCATTGATCATGATGCTTTCGCTTTCATATGCGCAGCCGGTTCTTGCGGAATCTGCTGCCGAAGCAGCGGTGACCACTGCTTCCGCGGAATCGGTCACCACCGCAACGAAATCTTCCGAACAGAAAACCGTGGTGATCACGGCAGGCTATGTCAATCTTCGCTCCGGTGCGGGCACTTCCTTTGCCAAAGTCGGCAAAGCCAAAAAAGGCAACCGCTTTGCTTATCTCTCCAGCAAAAAGGGGAAAGACGGCAAGGTCTGGTATCAGATTCAAACTTCTTCCTCCCAGACAGCCTGGGTCATCAGCTCTTATTCCAAACTCGAATCAAAGCACTCCCAGAGCAAAGAAGACTCCTCCGAAAAGCAATATGTGGTGATCACGGGCAGTTCTGTCAATCTCCGCACCGGCGCCGGGACTTCCTTTTCCAGAATCGGCAAAGCCAAAAAGGGCGAAAAATTCGTTTATCTGGGAAAGGATAAGGGAAAAGACGGCAAGACATGGTATAAGATTCAGTATTCTTCTTCCAAAACGGCATGGGTGCTCGGTTCTTTGGCCAAGATGGATGCGACCCCGTCAAAACAATATGTGGTTATCACCGTCGGCGAAACGGATCTCCGCACCGGCGCGGGCAGTTCCTATGCCAAAGCCGGAACAGCCAAAAAGGGCGCCAAATTCGTTTATCTGTCCAGCAAAAGGGCAAAGGACAACAAGGTCTGGCACCAGGTTCAATACACCTCTTCCAAGAAGGCATGGGTGTTAAGTACCTGCGCCAAACAAGTCAACAACGACACCTCGTTCTCACCCTATCTCACCCGCACCATTACCATCAAAAAGGGAAGCAGGTCCGTTTATACAGAGCCTGACGCAAAGAGCAAACGCGCGGGAAAGGTATCCGGCGGCGCAAAATATACCGTGACGGAATGGGCGGATGACGGAAAGAACACCTGGTATGCCTTCCGACTGAAGGGCAGTCAGGTCTGGATTATCCGCACGGATGTCACTGTCAGCGACTATTTCAAAAACATCCCCGCCAAGGATTTTTCCAAAGGAGGCGTGCCGATGATCTACCTCTCCCCTTCCAAGCAGCCGCACAACGACTACGCGGTCGGCAGCACCAACGAACAGAAGGAAATGTACCGGGTCGCGTCGGAACTCAAAAAAATTCTGGAAAAGGAATACGTCTGCAAGGTGTACACCGCGCCGACCGATCTTTTCCTGTCGCTGGACGGACGAGCACTCGACGCCTACCGACGCCACGCGGACATTTATCTTGCCATCCACAGCAATTCCGACGGCAGCAGATCAAAGAAAAGCTACGGCGCGATAGGCTACTACCAGCCTAAGAATCCGCAGAGCAAAAAGCTTGCGGAAAACATGGTGAAGGAGATGGGAAAAATCGTTCCGCACAAAAGCACTGTCACCCGCAATACCATCGACGGTATGAAGGCCTTTGACGGCACGGGATATTCCGATGTGCGCGATCCCGCCTACTACGGCATCACCGGTATACTGGCGGAGGTTGAATACCACGATAACGCGGACAGCGCCAGGTGGATTATCAACAACCCAAAAAAAATCGCCCGAGCGCTTGCCAACTCACTGGAAACCACCTTCCGCCTCCGGCGCAAGTGACATGTTTCAGAATTCTACCGGCATTCGTTGATCTGTTTAAATGAATATAGGCGTATGTGCTTCTTCTGACGGTCATTCTCAGATTCACACATACGCCTTATTTATTTGGGATGATTCAGTATGAAAAGGTGAGGGCTTTGCTTTAGGTTTCTGTGGAGGTTCCGTGAAAAACAAGAAGTTTCAACGTGACAAAGCCTGTTATTTTTGAATCAGCATGACGATCCATCCGCACAGCAGACAAGGGACAATTCCCAGTGCCATACCGATGACAGAGTGAACAAAGTGATATTTCTTCTGGTGATAGGCACTGTCCATGTCCTCCGTTCCGGGCAGACGAACGCATTTCAGGTTGGCAAACAGCACCCAGTCCAGAATAAAGCAGTCGTACCAATCTATGATCAGCCACAAACCATAACTTGCCAGAAAAGCCGAGAGAAAACGATTCACTCCCGTCAGCAGCATCAGTCCGACCAGCACGCCAACACACAAAAGCAGTGCCAATCCCTTTTTCATCAATACCGGGGCGCTGACCGACTGTGTCGGGATTCTTTCATGTGTTTCAAAATACTTCTCCTGAATCTCTGCGGGATAATCGTGTATCCACCAGACAGGATTTCTGCACAAGGGAATCATGATCGCGCAGGTAAACAGGATAATGCTCCCTACACATTGCGCCAGATAAATCGTCCAGTTCATTAATATCCTCCGTTCATATTGAAAATAAACAGACCGGAGTATCTTCCCGTGAAAAGGGGATGCTTCGGTCTGTTCCGGTTGATTGACTTGGATTGATCCCGCCAATGCGGAAACTACCGGATGGTTATAGTCGCGGCGTTGGAAGTGACTTTGTTTCCCGCGCCGTCGGTAACAATGCAGCGCACCTGCATTCCGTTCCACGTTGCATTGGCTGTGGCGGTGGTGGAAGCGGTGTTTCTGGTACCCCAGTTGCTCCATGAAGCCGCGCCGGATTTCCTGTACTGCCACTGGTATTGTAAGCCGCTTCCGGTCGCTTTGACGGTGAAGGTCGCGTCCTTGCCGGCTTCAACGGTGACGTTGTCCGGCTGGGTTGCGATGGAGAGCACGCTGACCGTCACGGTGGAGGAATCGAGCGTCCTGCCGCTGCTGTCAGTGATCTTGCAGTAGAGCTGTATCCCGTCCCATGTATTGTTGGGTGCGACGGTTTCGGTGGCGCCGGTTCTGTTTTTCCAGAGCGTGAAGGATGTCTGTCCCCTCTTCCTGAAATACCACTGGTATTTCAGTCCGCTGCCGGTTGCTTCGACAGAGAGCGTCAGCGGATTGCCGGCGATAATGCTCTGGTTCTGCGGCTGCTGCGTGATGGTGATACCTGTCGAATTGACCGTGACGGTAACGGTGTTCGACTGGACGGAACGGCCCGCGCTGTCCCTGACAATGCAATAGAGCTGTATGCCGTTCCATGAAGCATTGGGCGTACAGGTTTCGGCGGCGTGGGTACGGTCCTTCCAGACGTTGAAGGAGGTCTGTGACGTCTTCTTGAAATACCACTGGTAGGTAAGTTCGCTGCCCTGCGCTTGCAGGGAAAGGGTTACGCTGTCGCCAAGATTGATTGTCTTGTTCACGGGCTGTGCGGTAATCGCCAAAGCGTCGGAAAGCGTTATCTTCGCGGCAGCGGAATTGACGGTCGTACCGACGCTGTTTTTAACGATGCAGCGAATCTGCATTCCGTTCCATGTGGCATTGGCTGGAGCGGTGGTGGAAGCGTCGGTGCGCCCGTTCCAGTTGCTCCACGAAGCGGCGCCCGCTTTTTTATACTGCCATTGATAGGTCAGATCGACGCCTTCCGCCCTGACGGCAAATCGTACGCTGTCGCCTGTTTTGGCTGTGACGTCAGCCGGTTGTGTCACGATAGTGACTACATCAGAAAACAGCACCTTGATTGTGTCGGAATCAATTGTTTGACCTTTCGAATCCTTCACCTTGCAATAAATCTGAATGCCGTTCCAAGAAGCGTTGGGCGTGCAGGTTTCGGATGCGCCGGTACGGTCTTTCCACAGGCTGAAGGAAGTCTGTCCCGCCTTTTTGAAGTACCACCGGTATTGCAGACCCATTCCCTGCGCCTTCAGGGAAACAGTCACAGGGCTGCCAAGCTCGATCGTCTGGCTGACCGGCTGCTTCGTAATGGCAAGCGTCTGGTTGATGGTGACGGTAACGGTGTCGGACTGCACGGTATTATTCAATCGGTCGGTCACAACGCAATAAAGCTGAATGCCGTCCCATGTGGCGTTGGGCGTGCAGGTTTCGGTCGCGCCGGTACGGTCTTTCCACAGGCTGAAGGAAGTCTGTCCCGCCTTTTTGAAG
>ONID01000179.1 GCA_900317765.1 uncultured Eubacteriales bacterium
CAGCCGAGACGCACGGCGATCTCCACGCCGTCCCCTTGCACACGGTATTGCTTCAGCGTGCGGAGGAATTTCATCACCGAGCAGTAATAACGCGGTTCCCCCGGAAGATCGACGACAAACGCGTCGAGATACTGCACGACGTGCGGCATGCTGTTCTTTTTCAGCTCCCGCAGAATTTCCATTTCCCGCACGTTGAAAATATCATTTGAGTAGGAGGATTTATGCTCCTCCGAGACGCGGAGAACGTAGTCGGTATTGCCCTCGCTGTCGGTAAGTCTGTAGACATTCGACATGCCGCCGTGGTCGAGCAGCTCGCCGACGGAGTAGCTTTCCAGTCCGATTGCCTTTTTGCGCCGATTGAATATTTCGGTGATCTGATTCAATGAAGATGGAGTGATGTGTATCATGCCTGTTTCCCTCTGTGTAAATAATTGTCAAATTATCTTAATCTTGCATATAAAAAATATTCCTCCGTCATTCTACCATACTTTGTGTTGTATTGCAATATGATTATGTAGTTTTTCAGGGAAATCAATTTTGGCTTCAATTTTGGTCGGAACATTGTATGAATTTACCAACTGCATCTGTCACTCCCCCAGTCAGCTTACGCTGACAGCCCCCTCAGAGAGGGAGGTGGCACGAAGTGCCGGTGGGAGTTCCCCCTCTTTGAAAATTGATTTCCGTGGTAGTTTTTTACGGGCATGAAAAAAAGAAAGAAGGAAAAAAAGAGAGATTACAGAGATTGAAAGCATCCATTATGTAAAATTTTTTCATTTTTTCGCCCAATGGGTTTATTTTTTTGCAGGAATATGTTATAATAAAGGATAATTAAAAATTGACAAAATTTGAAAGCGTCGCTTCGTCGTCTTTCGGAGAGCAAGGTGAATTTTCCAACATGAAAAACAGCAATGTCATTAAACTGAGTCCCTGTTTCAGGGAACTGATATGGGGCGGCACCAAGCTGCGCTCATACTTCGGATTTGACACACCCAACGAGAATACAGCCGAGGCGCTTGTGCTCTCCTGCCGTGAAAACGCTGAATGCGTCGATTCAACGGGCACGCCGCTCTCGGAGATCTACGCCTCCCGTCCGGAATTTTTCGGTTCCAACTGCGCCAAATACGACAGATTCCCCCTCCTCATCAAGCTGATCGACACCATGGACGACATCTCCGTTCAGGTGCATCCCGACGACGAGTACGCCGCAAGCGTTTCCGACGACTGGGGCAAGGCGCAGCTTTGGTACGTCATCGACTGTGAACCCGGCGCCTACCTCATCTGCGGCTTCAACGACGAGCTGAACATCGAGGATTTCCGCAGACGCATTGAAGACGACACCCTGATCTCCGCCGTCAACACTTACGAGGTGCGCAAGGGCGACACCTTCTACATTGAGCCGGGAACGCTGCACGCCATCGGCAAGGACATTCTGCTCGCCGAGATCGGGCAGAATTCCGAGCTTTCCTACCGCGTGTACGATTACTGCCGTGTGGATGAAAAGGGCGAGAGTCGTCCGCTCAATATTCAGCAGGCGCTCGACGTGACCATCACCGCGCCGCCCACGGTGCCCGCCGGCGTCATGGTGCCGAGAACGGAGATAGACGGACATTTTGAAACCCTTCTCGGAAGGAACGAGTATTTTGCGTCGTCACTGTGGGAAATTGAAGAAAAAGCCCTGATCAGCGCTCCGGACGAATCCTTCATCTCTCTGCTGATGCTGGACGGCTCGATCAGAATCCAAGGGCTTGACGTGGTCGCGCGCAAGGGGGATTCCGTCCTCCTTGCCGCCGGCAGCAAGGACGTGTCGCTTGCCGGAACAGGCAGATTTATCGCCACTGTCGTCGAATAGCAGCGGCGGCAGGGTCATCAAAAGAAAAGGAAGAATAAAATGGCAAAAGGTTCACTATTCAAAACGCTGACGGCTTTGCTGACAGCGGCGGCACTGTTTTTTTGCGGAGGGATATCCGTGTATGCCGAGGAATCGGAGTACGCCGATGTAGACCAGGTCTATTCAAAAAACGGAAACGAGATTGTCTACATATCCCAGGATCAGTTTCTGTACAATTTCAAGGGACAGAATCCCGGCGTCACCATCTGCGGATACGCCGGAGAATCTACTACGCTCAATATTCCCCACCTGATCAACGGCAGAGAAGTCTCCGAGATCGACGAAGAAGCCTTCAAAGGCGATGAAAATGTCGAAACGGTCATCTTTCCCCACAGCATTAAAACCCTCGGAGAAAACAGCTTTTGCGGATGTCCTAACCTTGTAACGGTAACGCTGGCATCCGGCGTCAAGGATTTGTACAAGGTATTCAACGACTGTCCCAAGCTCGAAAGCATGATATTCCCGCAGGGGGTGAACTCCATCCGGGAAAGCTTCAAAAACTGCGATTCCATCAGGTATGTCAGATTTTCCCGCAGTGTGACAAGCATCGGCGAATACAGCTTCAGCAACTGTCCTTCGCTCCGTCAGATTGAATGGCTCGGGGGTATTATCAAGCTCAACAACGCTTTCGACGGCTGCACGGCACTGGAGGCTGTGACCATTCCGGAAGGAGTCGTACTGATTGACGGCGCATTTGACGACTGCACGGCACTCAAGGAGATCAACCTTCCCCAATCGCTGCTTTACATCACAGGCGGATTTACGAGCTGTTCTTCTCTCACCAATCTGGAGCTGCCCGGAAAGGTGCTGTTCGTCAACGAGGCGTTCAACAACTGCGAGAATCTTTCCAAGCTCAAATACAGCGAATCCACCACGATCAGCGAGACCGCATTCTTAAAATGTCCCAAACTGGTTCTGGAAAAAGAACACAACTTTATAGGCAAACTGCTCGGATGGTCGGCTATTATTCTGATAATGGCTTTGGCGGGGTATATTACCTTCCGTGTGTTGACCGTCATGACTGAGAATCTCAAGCGAGAAAAAGCAAGAGAGGAAAAAGCGGCCCGTAAGCCGTCCTGACAACAGCATGCTTCGTTGGACAGCCGGGTATATCGTTATGGAATGTCGTCATTCCTTATTTAAAACAAAATAAACAGACAAAATCCTCTCTCATCCTTTGCAGATGAAAGAGGATTTTTTTGACAGCAGAACTTGCTCACATCGGCGCGTCAGTTCTGCGATACAGTGAAGAGCGAATAGAAATAGCCCTTTTGATTCATCAGCTCGTCAAAGGTGCCCTGCTCGGATGACAATGATTCTGGTGTAGCCGTCGAGCTTCAGGATGGCGTCCAGCACTTCAAAGGATGTTTCATTGTCGAGGGAAGCGGTCGCTTCGTCGATCAGCAGCACGGGCGTATTCCGCAGAAGAGCACGCGCAATGGAGATTCTCTGACGTTCACCGCCGGAGAGTCCCGAACCGTTTTCGCCGCAGAGATAGTCCTCGCCTTTTTCTTCAATGAGCTTGCTCAGACCCGACATCTGCACAGCACGGTCAACATCTTCGGCAGGAAAATCCGAGAACATGGTGATATTATTGCGGATGGTGCTGTTGAAGACAAAGACGTTCTGCTGAATGATGGAAACCAGATCGTAAAGGGAA
>ONID01000159.1 GCA_900317765.1 uncultured Eubacteriales bacterium
AAACGCCACTTAAATCCAATCGTTCTCGTGGTCGTCATAGAAAAGAAACAAACCTGTCTGACTGCAATCTATAGTCCGGCACTTTGGGAAAGTTTTATTACAACGAAACAGGCATTTGAGCAAAGGAAGTATTTCCCAATAAAATCGAACCAACAAATCTCCAAACCAATACAGCTTCTGAAAAGCGTCTCTTCGGAGGCGCTTTTCTTATGCCCATCGGGAGGTGAGGTTTTGGACACATGAAAGACCTGCGCTAAATCATAAGCTGTCCAGAATAGATTTTAGAGCATAGGGCTTTGCATATTTAAGCTGTGTATCACTTACAAAAATACACCCTTTTTCAATCGGCTTAATCCACATAGCGGGATAAATAATAATTCTTTTGCTCGAATGAAGTTTTTCGATCCATATTTGGTCTTGGGTGTATTCTAACTTGGTACCGGAAAGCTGAAGAATTTGTTCAAGTGATTGGAGGAGATATTTTTGGGCTTCAAACGACAATGCAGGTGCGCAGAATCCTTTCTCTCCCCAGTTTAATAAATCAAGAGCTGCCTTTCGATCAAGCGTTCCGTGAATATTCTGATTCCGGTAATGCTTTAGGCAATTATGACAGGCACTATCGCATTGGCAGTTAGTCAGCAGATCTCTTGTTTTGGATAGAAGATTCTGAATGGATGATTCAATACTGACTGCGTATCCTGCGCCACTTGAAAGGCTGTCATATAAATATATATCCAGGAAATCGCCGTTTGAGCCATGGCGAACACGAAATCCTGTTATAAGTTCGGTAAATTCAATATCTAATTCATGACATGCTGCCAAACGAATTGCTTCCGCAAGAGATTGACCGGCACGTTTAATCCAGGTGTTTCGCTGCGGGTTTACATCGATTTTTTTTCTGTCTAAACTAAATTCCAGCACAAGCATATCCGTAATAAAATCGTATCCGAGATTCACATTGATGGTGTCGTTATGTCTGCAACGTGTCTTGTTAATTTTTGAACGATACGGAAGAAGAATATCTTTCAACACTGCCGGATCATCGCCTGGTAACGCGGCTCCGCAATCACAACACACCGTAAAGCCTTTTTTACCATTTCCTTTATTGAGCATAATAATACGCTGATTCGGACGTATTGCCATTCGTATATGTGAACAGCCATTTACAGTTGTAACGTCATCAGAACTTGGAAGCGTAGAATAAAGCGGTTGTTGAACAGCCGTGTATTCTTCTTCCAACTGAGCTGTTTCAATCGATCTGGCATCGCGAGGAGCAAATTCCCAAGGACGAAGCATTGGCAGCATTGGGGTAAGCGAAGAGTTCCCACAGAACGGACAATATTTGTGATTGTCTTCTTCCAGCCCAAACCATCCGCATTGAGAACACGTTCTGATACTCTTCAGATAACTGGCGTCCTGTATGAAGGATCTTGCCGGAGAAGCGGAATTACCACCACGTTCTGCTCCGGGATAAAAAATTCCACCTATCTGGTAGGTAGTTTTATCCACAACAATTGCTCTTCCAGGAGCATACTCTCCGATAGCAATATCTAAACCTCGCTCCACCTGGTATTTCACCTTACCGTTATAATCAGAAATATATGTACTGACAACATTTTTCGGGAAAGAATAGGTTGGAATAATCCCCTCCTCATAAAGAGCGTCAAGGAGGGATTTTTTTCCGGAATCGCTGCTGTCATCGGTTTCATATAGTTCAGGATGACTGTCTCGTTTATGTTTCAGTCCAAGCAGTGCTTGTTGAAGCGATTCTTTGTAATTATATATGGCTGCTTGTGAATCTTTAGGCACAAGAATATCGGGTTCGCTGATAGTGTAGTTGGTTAAGAATTTAATGAAATCAGGTAAATGCTCATCTAAAAAATCGATCGCTGAAATAGCGTCCATGCTGGTTGCTGCATTAGCTAAGTAGGATTGAAGCGCAACCATGCCAAGATGACGCTGAATGATTTTTTCGCTGCTGATATCAATCCATGGTCTTCGCGGATCTCCTCTGAACATGGGGACAGGATTTGCAAAATAAAGAGAGTCGTGAGGTCCGTCTTCGCAAAAAGTGACGATTGTTGAAAGACTTGATCCACGTCTGCCGGCACGACCAGCGCGCTGCTGATAGTTTTCTCTCATAGGCGGAATGTTTCTGAGGCCAACTGCAACGAGTGAACCAATATCAATACCCACTTCCATTGTCGTTGTACTGCTTAATATATCTACAGGGGCTTCTCCCGTTTGCAGAAAATCCTGAAATCGTAATTCATATTGTTCCGTTTTCGACCAAAGATCATCCCTTTGATCCTTATGAGATAATTGTGCTGTGTGTTCTTCTGTATCAATCACCCGTATGGTATCACCATGAAGTGCGTCTATAATCGGACGGCGCCAGAAATCCAATGCCTTTGTCTCTTCTGATGTCATTGGATGAATATTCTCACTTCCACAGCCGGGACATTTTCCTTTGAGTAAGTACGGAGTAAGCTCAGAGCATTGTTCACATCTGAACCAAGTGTGTTCTAAGGAAAAACGAGGCTTTATTCGAGTGAGATCTATGTAATACTTTCCGCCTGATGATTGTCCTTCGTCCATAAAGGTTTCACGTAAAATGCGACTCCAGGTAGCTTCGATTGGATCAAAGGGCGTGGAAAGATCGCCTTTCTCTATCAGCTCTCTCCAAAAGAATAACGACTCATTATGACCGGCAACAACTCTGCCTCTTATCCTGTTCTGTTTTGAAAGCCCAAGGTTTCCTTCAAGGAAGTTTCTTACTTCTCGTTCAGACCAAACGCTGTCCCCATAATCCTCTTCTGGTAAACGCTCTGGTTCTGACTCATTCATAAATGTCGCAACGGATTTCATGAAATAATCCATATCCCAATCAAGAACTCTCACAGGCGCAATCCCTCCTCGTGCTCTGTGATTTTTGGTAGGATTTCAAGGAAGTGCTTGCCGATCTTTTCTGCGTCATAGCCGTTGGCCTCGCAGATGAACCGGACAGTATCCGGCAGCAGTACATGGCCCTTTGCTTTCTCAGCTTTGTATTTCTGCCACTCTTCGTATTCTTTATTTGTGATTTGCTTCATGGTGGTTACCTCGCTAAACAACACTTCACATTTTGTCGATTCGATAATACTTAAAATCCTTATCTTCCCGAATATAGAAAAAGCCGACTTTTTCAAGAACATGCTGGCTGCGAACATTTGACTGAATCGTATCAGCGTATAGAGTGGGAATGTCCAGAGTTTCAAACACATATTGAATAGCCAATCGTTCCGCTTGCGTTCCGATGCCACAATCCTTATACTTGGCATTTTTCAAGGTAATCCCCATCGTTGCACATGTGTGAGGTTCAATGTTTTTGATAATGATTTCACCGACAATCTCATCACCATATAAAATCGCAAGCGGTATACGATTTCGGTCTCGCTGTCGCTGAACATACTGTCTGACTTTTTCTTCACTATATTCATAATGGACATACGCTTGCCCCGGCAAAAACAAATCAGGATCATTTTCGTATTCCATAAAATTGGAGCGATACATTTCTGCTGTCATTGGAGCCAACTTAATTCTGTCTTGCTCAACCTGCATCCTCAGTCCTCCTTATAGCTCTTGTTCCCGCCGTCTATTATACCGACGATGTATGAACATTTCTACCGATAAAAACAGCCGGGACACCCCGACTTCCACAACTTACCCCTCAAGCGGCAAAACGGCTGTAGGAATAATTAAATTGTATCAATCTCGGTGTTTTTATATCGAGCAGAACCCCGCTTGTCGGCTCAAGGATATTGACGATCATCTTGACCAGCGACTTCGGGGTGAAGAATACGCCGTCGTCCTGCGCGATGTTCTTGGCAAACTTATTGAGAAAATACTCGTAGATTCTGCCGATCACGTCGCCGCCGACTTCGTCCAGCGCG
>ONID01000182.1 GCA_900317765.1 uncultured Eubacteriales bacterium
CCTTACCGCCCGGGCAGGTTGGCGTGCAGTCAAAGGGGCTGTCCCTCGTGCACTCTTTATGGTGTTTTTATTGTAGCATGTTTTTTGTGAAATGTCAAGAATAAAATTCATTCACAAGATCAAATAACAGACAGAAAAATGTTAAAAAAACACGTCATAATGATGAAAAGAGAAATAAGTCAGTAAACACGTATGTATTTTGATAACACCCACCCATATTTATCCGCTTCAGCATAATAGAGATAAGTATAATCGTTGTTTCCGACGTGTAATGTGATCACTTCTTCGCCGTTTTTTATTTGATCAATCAGATCATATGAACTGTTTGGTCCGCTTCTCATGTTAAGCAAATAACCGGCTTGTGTATTCCAGATGTCTACACAGGATGGTTGATATTCCACATTATCAGGATAAACATCCATATATGATAAATGTTTTGCTCTATACAGAATCTCTTCTTTCATATCCTGATCGTCGGAAAAGGTAGATTGGTCGAAAGAGACAGACTGGGAAAAATAAGACGTGCTGTCCTGTGAAGACTCATCCAAAGGATTTCTGCCGCCTATAAAGCCATCTTTAAACATCAGTATCAATCCGACTGAAAGCAAAGTCGTTCCGATAAAAGCGCCTAATCCAGATAGCTTTTTCTTATCATCTCCCCCATCAGAAAAGAAATAAGCGGCGGAAATAACATCAACAACAAAGCCGAGAATGATGGCATATTTTTCGAAGGTCATACAAAACACTCCTTGTGTTTTTTGTCATTATATCAAAGTAATTTCTTTTTTCAAGTTTTTTATTATTCTTGAGTCGCGTCTATTGTAAAAATACAAAATAGTTCATTCTAAGAGATTGAAAACAAAAGACTTTTATGATAAAATAGTATCCGTCTAAATAAGCAATAAAGGAGTCAATAATAATGGTGAATCACGATAAGATAGTCAGAGCCGTAACCGATATACTGGAAGCGGTCGGAGAGGACACTTCCCGCGAAGGGCTGATCGAAACGCCTGAACGTGTCGCCAGAATGTACGAGGAAGTATTCAGCGGACTGCACGACGATCCCAAGCGTCATCTTAAAATATTCAACGAAGACGACAAGGACGGTGAAGTGGTCATTGTGCGGGACATTCCGCTTTACTCGATGTGCGAACATCATCTGCTGCCCTTCATCGGCAAGTGCCACATCGCCTACATTCCCCGAAACGGCAAGATCATCGGCCTTTCCAAATTCGCCCGCATTGTGGACTGCTTTGCACGCAGACCGCAGGTGCAGGAACGGCTCACCTCTCAGATCGCCGATTTTCTCTATAAAAACCTCGACCCAATGGGCGTTGCGGTGGTCATAGAGGCGGAACATCTCTGCATGACCATGCGCGGAGCAAGAGCCGCCGGAAGCTGCACCCAGACCAGCGCGCTCCGCGGCATTGTCCGCAGCGACGCCCGCACACGCAACGAGGTAATGACCCTTTTAGCGGGAGGCAAGGCATTGTGAGGCAGCCTGTAACATGGAAAATAGGCGGCAATAGGGAATTGATTCTCGACCGCACGTACATCATGGGAATACTCAATGTCACGCCCGATTCATTTTCGGACGGCGGCAATTATGCCGAAACGCAGGCAGCCATCGCCCGAGCCTACGAAATGGCAAATCAGGGAGCCGACATCATTGACATCGGCGGACAATCCACCCGTCCGGGACACACCCCTGTCTCCCCTACCGAGGAATGGAACCGGATCGCACCGGTGCTCAAAGAGCTTTGCGAAGACGGAAAGCTCCTTCTTTCGGTAGACACCTATTATCCGGAAGTCGCTCTGCGTGCGATGGAATGCAGCGCACACATCATTAACGACGTGACGGGATTCAGGGAACCGCTCATGCGGCGATACGCGGCGGAACACAGGGTGGGCTGCGTGATCATGCACGATATTCAGCTGAACGAAGCGGACGACGTGTGCGGCAGGATCAGGGATTTCTTCCGCTCACGGACGGAACAGTGTGTGTCGGACGGAATAGACAAAGATTACATCTGCCTCGACCCCGGCGTGGGCTTCGGCAAGAGCTACCGGCAGAATCTGGCGATTGCGCAGGGTTTCGGCAGTCTTTGCCTTGACGGTTTTCCCATGCTCGCAGCCGCTTCACGCAAACGGGTGATCGGCATGTCCTGCGGCAATCCTCCGGCTGACCGGCGTATGCCGGGAACGGTCGCCTATCACACGATCTGCATTTGGGGCGGTGCCCATATGATACGCGTACACGACATTCCCGAAGCGGTGCAGGGAGCCAGAGTAGCCGACGCGGTGATGCGCGGCGGTGCTTTGCCGACTGAAAAATGATTACCATCGCGCAGTCCGGACAGCACAAACTGCCAGATAAAAAATTCCCTCTGAAGGATTCCTATGTCAAGGACAAGAACCTCTCAGAGGGAATTTTGGATCAACATGACCCTGTGGAGGCTGTTCCGTCACTGCTGCGGCTGCGGAACGGTGTTGGGCTGTGGCTGCGGGGGAATGGTCTGTGCGGTGCGGGCAAGCCATTGAACGGTGGACATGCAGGCTTTCTTGGGAACGGCTGCATAGAAGCCGTCCAGCGGTAATTCGCAGATCGTCAGCGAAAACATGCCGGGACAGATCCATGCCGAAATAATCAGCATATTGGGACGAAATTCCAGCTTGATGTATTTCATGGCGGAAGCCATGCCGGTTCCCTTTTTCCAGACAATCTCATTGACACCGGCGCCGGTGTATGACGTGAGGGAATAGCCCTCTTTGGAAAGCAATGGGGATAAGGCTGTGTTGAGCGTATTCGGGTCGGCAACGACCGGAACCTGCACATATGTGCGACTTTTGTCATGAGTGATCACGAACGGCTGATTATTCTGCATAAAAAAACCTCCTGATTGTAAAAGAATACGTTTTCCCTATATATATATCATAAACCATCAGAGAGCAAAAGTCAATCATAAAACAAGAAAAACAAAAAGCCGGAGCCGTTCCGAATACCGCAGCAGTCGCCACGATCACAAAGCATATGATCTGCGTCATGCTGCGCGAACTGAATAGCTGATCAACGTTATTTTCTTTTCCTTTGCT
>ONID01000185.1 GCA_900317765.1 uncultured Eubacteriales bacterium
CACCGTTCCCAGCCCGTCAGCGCCGTTGATCAGATACAGCGCAAAGCCGACGAAATAGGCTATCCAGCCCAAGTCAGACAGCAGCCCTAAAGTCAGCCACTTTTTATCCGAAATAGTTGAAGTGTATTTCATTATCAGAAAAACCTCCGTTTCTATGCGTTTCTTAATTTACCGTAAGCATCTCTGATAACGCCGCCGGAAAGAAGATGCTTTTTGACATTTCTCTGTAAGGAAGTGTATTCTGGCAACGAAGCATAATCCGCTGATTTTGTCTGATACAGCCATTCGAGAAAATCCGTACCCACTTCACCCTCATCGAAGATATCAAAACGCGCCTGAAATCGGACGATATTGGAGTTTTCATTCAGCATTCCTTTGAGCTGACCGTCCAAAAGCCAAGAGTGACAGCGGTATTCAGCGTTCGTCAATTCTGGATAATATGCCTCAAAAAACTCTTTGGCGCTTTGCAACGACCTGTCAACGGCAGCCGGAGAGAGATCCGCGTCGGAAGGTATATGCATTCCGATGACAACGCGGTCTGCGAGATGCTTCCTTTCATATTCCAGCTCACCGATTCTGAAAAGGTGTCCGCCAGCCTGCCGGGTCGTCCACCAGTATCGGTCAAAATACAGCCTGTCAGTCATGCGGAAGGTTTCGTCAATGAATCTGGTATAACACTTCATGGTGTCAAAATAAATGTCGTCGCCAATGCCCTTTTGCCTGTAAAGCTCATACAAATCAGCCGACGCTTTCAGCATACAGGCAAGAATTTTAACACTGTCGGGGTCATCGCAAAGCTGAGTCCGCAATTCTTCCAGCGTCTCCGGCATCTTTTCGTAGCACCTGAACCCCGTCAGCAGATGATCGACTGAAGCAAAATCAAATTCATCCGAGAACGCAAGGACACGGGCTTTGACGGACGGCTGAAGGTTGATTCTCTCGCATAAAGTCGGAATGTTCATATCGCAATCACCGCAAATAATCAGATCAGTTATCCTGTAAAACCTGCCGCAGAATCTCCATGCCAGCGTCGATCTGCTCATAGGTGATGGTCAGCGGCGGCAGACAGCGCAATTTTGTCTTGGCGGTCAGCACCAACAATCCCTTTGCAAGCGCCGCTTTCAGCACATCCGAAGCTGCAATACCGTCCAGCTCCGCGCCTAACATAAGTCCCAGACCGCTCACGCTCTTTACCTTCGGGAGGGCTTCCAGAGACTTACGGAAGTAGTCCGCCTTTTTCTCCAATGCAGCCATAAACGCCGGGTCGGACAGTCTTTTCAGCACCACCAGACCGCCGGCGCAGACAACCGGATTGCCGCCGAAGGTGGAACCGTGTGTGCCGGGAGTGAGAACCTGCGCGTATTCGCCCCTTGTCATACAAACGCCTATCGGCAGACCTCCGCCGAGTCCCTTGGCGAGGGTCACGATGTCGGGCTTCACGCCGAAATGCTCAGCCGCGAGCAGCTTTGCCGTGCGTCCCATGCCGGTCTGCACCTCGTCCGAAATGGTTGTGAGGTCGTGCTGCTTGGCAAGGGCGAAGATTTCATCCACAAAGGACTGTTCCAGCACATTCACGCCGCCTTCGCCCTGAATGAATTCAAACATGATGGCGCAGACAGTGGGGTCAATGGCTTCACGGAGCGCCTGTATGTTGTTGGCTTCTACATATTTAAATCCCGGCGTGAAGGGGAAGAAATAATTGTGGAAATGCTCCTGTCCGGTGGCGGAGAGAGTCGTGACCGTCCTGCCGTGGAAGGAATTGACCAGTGTGATGATCGTGGTACGGTTTGCGTCGCCGTACTTGTCAAAGGAACGCTTGCGGGCAATTTTAATGGCGCACTCATTGGCTTCCGCGCCGCTGTTACCAAAGAAAATTTTATCCGTGCCGGTCATTTGGGTGAGCTTTGCGGCAAATTCCGCGGCAGTGGAATTGTAATAGTAATTGGAAACATGCTGCATTCTGTGCGCCTGGGCACTCACAGCGTCAGCCCATTCGCTGTCGGCATAGCCGAGGGAATTGGTGCCGATGCCGCTGCCGAAGTCGATGAACGCCTTTCCATCCGCGTCGGTTCCCTGTGCGCCGCCGCCGGATTCCAGAGCAAGGTCGAGTCTGCCGTAGCTGCTCACCACGGCGCTGTTGTATTGTTCAATGATTTCTTTTGAATTCATGATTATTTCACTCCGAAAAATAGTAAAATTTACGATTATATTAACCTATAACTAAAGTATAACAGAATATTGACAAATGGCAAGGGGGTATGCTATAATAAAAATGCAAACAGAGTGTCCGGCAAACAGACGGCGCTCCGACGATAAGTTATTTAATAAAGAAATAACCGCAAGTTGGTAGCTGGGCGGTTATTTCTTTTTTTCATCAAAGTACGTCATAAATGCTATTACCAGTGTGATGACCTCCACGAGCACAGCCGTGAACATCAGCATATCCTGATATGTAACCATGTGACATCACCTCCGATATTCCGCTTTTCACCACGGAAGTACCGGAGTATGAAATGAAAAAGAAATTTCGCCTCCGATCTTCCTGATGGATGAAAAAAACCGGAGCGCCGCCTTTTTGTCTATTTGTTTATTCAAACGAGAATCGGACAACTCTGTCTGCGTATTCAATTATATCACATATTTGCCCGGATGTCAATTGTGTAAAAATCAACCGCAGTCCCAGTTGTACAGCACGTCGGTGAAATCAAGGCGTTTGAGCGCCTCGCGGTTGATGAAGAAATTGCCCACGCCGGCGTCTCCCCACATCACGCCAATTCCCTTTCTCATATCGGTGTCAAGCTGGAACAGCAGCGTGTCATACCGGGAAGATTCTTCGCTGCGCGGGTCGAACTGGGTGAAATAGGGGTAGCCGTCCACCTTACTGCAAAGTTTGGTAATCTCATGGGATTCGTCA
>ONID01000186.1 GCA_900317765.1 uncultured Eubacteriales bacterium
GACGGTCGGCTTGCCGTCGCTGTGGCACTCGAATTCCAGTCCGCCGACATTGGTCGTGTCTCCGCCGCCGTTGTTGGTCACGGCAATCACCACATTCTGATCGATGATCAGACCGTCGGGCAATTCCCAGCGGAATTTGGTGCAGGCTTCGCGGCCCACTTTGAGCACGAGTGAAGCAATGTAATCGTTGGCAGGATCGCCGACCGTGCGCTTGCCTTTGAAGGCAATTGACCAGCCCTTCCCGGTGAGAAGTGCGGACTTCCAGCCCCCGTTCTCCATGGCGAACCATTCCTCAATGGTGTTGGCAAAATTAGGAGAGAAATTTTCCAGATTCGCCGGCGTGAGCATCTGCTGTTCGGTGGAGTCCAGACCGCCTATGCCGAATTTGAAAATGTTATTGTGTACCGGGAATACCCCGGGTTTCGGTGTGCTCATATTTGTTCAGTTCCTTTCACTGTAAATTTCAATTGGCACGGTGTATTCATAAATTTCTCCTTCGCTGCCGACATCAATCGGGCAGTCGTAGAGCAGCCGGATAAAATACACCTGCTTGCTGTTTATCAAAAAAGCCGGACGGCAGGCGCACAGGGCATTATAAAAAGCCCACGCCAGCTGTTCGGTTTCGTCTTTATTGGAATTGCCGTGAATCAGGAAATTGATTCCCGTCACGTCGTAGCTTTTGCTGCTGCCGGAAAAGACCTCACGCCGCAGGGGAGAATTTCGCAGCGGATAAATCCCAAGCGTGTTGTCGCGCTTGGTGGACAGTCTGCCGATCCAGCAGCCTTGAAACAAGCCGAAGTCCTTAACCCATTCGCGGACGTCGGAGAGATAAACCATTTATTAATGACCTCCCATCTTCGCCATGAACGCGGCAAACGTCTTCGGGCAGAAGTCTTTATAGGGTCCGTCAATCCATGAATCGAACCATCTGCCGCCGGCGTTGGCATTATTAACGGTCTGAAAATCGTATTCCGGGTGATAATACAGCCGCCGCGCCTGCGGAGAACCCGTCACAATCGACACGTTCCCGTTCGGGATATCGGTGGTGTCCACATAGGTTTGCGCGTTCTGCATGTTGCCGGTATCAAAGGGCATCACCTGCGCGTTGTCCACCTCGGTATGAAGGGCTTCGGCGGTCAGTTCCAGCGCGGCAAGCGTGATATTGTCCAATTCTGTGAGCCTGCCGTAATTCAGGCTCACCCAGCTGCTGACGTAATTGGGCATGTTTATATTACACCGCCTTTTTCAGTGTTCAGTGGGCAGTGAAAAGCAAGTGAAGAGTGGGAAGTGGGAAGTGGGAAGAAAACTAACCACTACCCACTGATCACTGTCCACTATATCACATCAATTGAATTTCCGTATAATTCACGCTGCCGTCGGGATTCCGCGCCTTGGTGCCGCGGTAGATTTTGCGGCTTTCGCCGAAGATTACAGCCGTTCCGTCCGCAATATTTCCCAAAGTCGGGAAAATATCGCCGTTGAAAAGGGCTTTTCCGGTGAGCTGAAAATAATGCTTGTCGTCGGTGTAAATCCTCTGGGCGCTGTCCTGGTAATTGCAGAAGCCGGAGAAGGTTGCCGCAACTTCCGGCGCGCCGTCTTCGGTGAGTTCTTCGGCGTAAACCGTCAGGCTGATCGGGATTTTGCACACGGTATTCGGCACGAGAGAAGGATATTTCATAATTTTTATAAAAACCTCCTGTTCAGATTGGCGCAGCATAATCCCGTCTGACTCAGCAGCGAATAGATGTCCTTACGAATGGGAATGCCGCCTATCACCGCGACAGACACGCCTCCGAAGCTCATGGACACGCCGTTGATCGTGTAGGCATTCAAAGCGGAGTCGAGCAGATCGGCGTTGTCGTGCAGGAAGTCGGCAAGCAGGCAGCAGGATTCTTTTACAATTTTCTGCTGAAATTCCGTCAGATTGTCAAAGCCCGTTCCCACAATGCGGTTGAAGGTCAGGCTGTCGATGTTCCTGCTTGCTTTGTGCAGTATTTTCTCCAACTTTTCCAGATCCTCGAACGGAATATCGCCGTTGCCGTACTGCGCATAATCGGCGGCTGTGGCGTATGGAATGTAAGCCATTACATCACCTTATTTCTTCCTTTTGGGATTGGAAGACTGCGTCTGACCGGCGGCAAGCTGCTGTTTCAGGCGCCTGTTTTCCTCCAGAACGGCAGCATACTGCGCGAAGGGAACGGTCTTTCCGGCGG
Organism: uncultured Eubacteriales bacterium; assembly: GCA_900317765.1. Classification (GTDB taxonomy): domain Bacteria; phylum Bacillota; class Clostridia; order Oscillospirales; family Acutalibacteraceae; genus RUG762. The sequence goes on from ONID01000186.1 coordinate 2,214, forward strand.
CGTATTCAATGATTCTGCCGCTGTCGTCGGTGATGTCAAAGCCCTGCGCGACGTATGCTTTGCGCTGCTGCTCGGTGATGGTGTAAACTTTGTTTTCCTTGACTGCTTTCATTATTCGCCACCGCCTCCGTTGGTTTCACTGCCGGATTCGCCGGAAGTTTCACCGCCTGTTGTGCCGCCTGTTTCTCCGCCGGTTTCGCTGCCCGAAGTGCCGCCGGTTTCTTCGGAAGCCGCGGCAGGCTGCACATTGATGGCAATACCGCAAGCCTTTGCTTCGATGAGGAAGGTGCCGGTGTAGTAGCGGTTCTGGTAGATGTACTTGTCGGCGGTGCGGGAATCGCTGCCGGGCGTGAAGAGCTTCATATAGGCGTACTTGTCGCGGGACACCTGGCAGGAAGGATGAATGAGAATCGCGTTGATCTGGAGCGCACCGTCAGCAGGAACGCAGCCGTCCGAGAAGTCGTACTGTGTCTTCAAACGTGCGGAAGGCACCTTTTTGATGATGACGTCCTCGATGGCAGTGACTCTGCGGTCAAGCGTGCCGCCGGAGCGTGCGTCAATGGTGCGCTGGATGTCCGCCGCCTGCTTGAACAGGGCAGCAAACGCGGGCGTACAGTAGAGAATTCTGCCGCTGGGGACGTACTTTACCGCCTCGGAATACAGCTTGGAGAAGCGGTAGCTGTCCTTTTCGGGAATCGCCTGTTCTTCCTCGAACACGTTCTGGATGTTGGCGACCTCGGTGACGAGGTTGGTTTCGTCAATGTCCATCGGGTCAATAGGAATCTCCACATCGCGGTCATGATCAAGGGTCTTGGGTTCCCAGCTGTTGGAAACGCTGCCGGCGTTGAAGCCGACGGAAGCGCGGTTATGATCCTTGTAGCCG
>ONID01000191.1 GCA_900317765.1 uncultured Eubacteriales bacterium
ATGTCGGGTCGGGTGCGAGAAGTACATAACTCATCCGTTGTTTCCTCCGATAAAAATCTATCAGGCAATATTGATGATCTTGAAATGCTTCCAGCCGGGACCGTGATCCAGACCCATCTGCCCGAAGATCTGATATTCCTCGGCCGCGCCGACCTTGGCGAGCTGTTCGCGGAAGAAATTTCCCTTGCCGGGAACATCCTCTTCCACAGGCCGGATGCAGGAGAGATCAGCGCCCAGAAGCACATTGGAAGGAATGAAACGGTTAAGCATGATTCTCAGAGCGCCGAAGTCGGTTTCAATAGTGGTGAGATTCACGCCGCCGACGTTGCGGGAATCAGGCAGATTAAATCCGGCCTGAGAGCCGTAGATAATGGAGAGATACTGCTTGACAGCGGAATTGCAGATCAGCACCATGTCGGTGAAGTCCGCTCCCGCGTCATAAGCGGCTTTGTAGGCGGAATTAAGGAAGTCCTGCGTCAGAACAGCGTTGTTGCAGTCAATGACGGTTCCGGCGGCTTCCAGCATGCCGCGGGTCTTGTTTGCCTGAGCGGAGGAACCGGCGAGCTGATATGTGCCATTGATAAAGGTGTATTCCACGTCGCGCGCCATTTTTTCGATCGCCCTCGCGGTCTGAAAATCAAGCTCGTTGGGTGCGTCGTTCTGAGCGCCGGCGGTGTTGATACCGGAGAGCCTGCCGCTGTTTGACATCTTGGCATAGGTGACGGACACCTTTTCATGGAAGATCTGTGTGACATTGGTGCTCTGTGAGCGCACGTAGCTGATAGCGGTGGGCGCTGTGACAGAAGCCGTCTCAGAGATAGCGGGCTGAGTCGCCGTCTCATGAGCGTACTCCACGCCCACAGCGAACTGAAAATTGTCTGTTTTGACCGCCTTTCCGCGAATAAGGTTAAGGAAGGGCGTAACGACGGGAGAAGAAGAATAAAGCTGTCCCGCAAAATTGGGAAGATTGAATACGGTACCCATACCATTTACATTTGCCATTTTTTATTCATATCCTTTCGTTGTTAATTCGTAATTCGTAATTCGGAATGCGTAATGCGAAATGGTTGGATTGAATGAATTACGAATTACGCATTAAGCATTCCGCATTATCTGAGCAGAATGCCCTTTGCGGCAGCCTCGGAAATGATAGCGGCCGCAAGCGTGTTGTTGCCTGTTGCTCTGGCAGCGGCAAGGCGTGAAGCAAAGTCGGCATTTTCACCGCCGTTCCCGCGGGGGAAGTTTCCGGTGCTGCCCGTGCCGGAAGGGGACGGTGCAGCCTGTTTCACAAGCCACGGCCTGGCGGTAGCGAGTGCTTCCAGTGCCTCCTTCACACCGGTAACGCTGCCGTCGTCGCCGACCTTCACTCCGGTTTTGTCCATCAGCGCAAACGCCGCGTCAATGTCGATGATGTTCAGCTCTGTACCGACCGCGCGAACCTCGGCGGAGATCAGCCGGTTGTCGGCTGTTCTCATGCGCTCGTCAATCCGCTGCTGCACGTCGGCGGGAATGGCGGTCGCCTGCTGCGTCTTGTAATCGGTCACGAGCCTGGTAATTTCTTCCACGCTCATGCCGTTCTGTTCGGCAAAGGACTTGATGACCGACCGCTCTGTGCGCTGCTGGCGTGTGTCCAGCGCGTTCATGACAGCGGCGGCGATGACTCCCGCATCCGCAGCGGCGGGAGCGGAATTTTGCTGCGCGTTCGCAGCACCCTGCGGATTTTGCTGCGCCTGAGCAGCAACCTGTGTGTTCTGATTGTTCTGTGTGTTGTTTTCCATAGCGAAAAACCTCCCGTTTAATGCCCGTCGGCATATTGAGTGATCAGTGGTTAGTGTTCAGTGAATAGTGTGATTTGAGAAGCCAATATCTTGACCACTAACCACTGACCACTATCCACTAAAGTAAAAGCCGCCGCAGTTTAACGTCGTGAGCGTATCGGACATTTTTCATAAAAAAACGCATCATGAAATGTTTCAAACACGTCATGATGCGTTTAAAATACGTCAGCAGTGTTTTGCCTTGCAGTTTGAACAGTCACCGCCGAATCGTTCACATCTGAGCCTGTCGCGGTGCTTCCACTCCGCGCGAATCGTTTTCCACGCAAAGCGCCACCGTGAACTGTACCACTCGGCATATTCGCCGCTCTTGATTGCTTCTTCTTTCAGCTTCGGGTACATCTCCATGAAATCCATGCTGCTGTCATAATACCACGTCAGATAGTCGAAGAATCTTTTCATCATTTTCCAGATAACCATCCTATCCCTCCTTTCAAAGCATTTCCCGCAAGACTTTTGCGGCAGACCTTGTCAGATTTTAACTTGCATTTTGCATTCTGCCAAGCCCCAAAAATCCCCGCAACCCGCCAATTTCCGCGCTTTCCCAACTTGCCGGTAACTTGCAGCTTGGTTGATTTTTCAAAATCCCCCAAAATCCAACAAGCTCATATATGATTATTAGTACTGCCCATCTTCTTCATCATCCGCACAAACATTGTATCCAAAAAATACTGCTTCATCGCCTGCACCTGCTTGATTGCTTCTTCTTCCGCTTCAAGTCCGTGCTGTATCGCAGAAAGCGAATCGACCACAAATTGCTGCGCTTCCAGATCATCCTGCCATTTTAAGATGAAATGGTGAAACGCGCTCATCTGGATGTTGATATTCGTTCCAACATACCGCCGCATGAATTCTTCCGCCGAATTCTCCAGCGCAATTTGCAGATACTCAGGAATCACCGGACGGATAGGAATGATAGCCGCGAATTT